>JAYUFK010000307.1:0-26503 GCA_043739325.1 Methylocapsa sp.
TTCACCACCGCGTCTGATGTCCATCAGGGAACCCGGCTTGTGATTCCGGTGTACGATGCCGGCAGCAAGAGCACGGCTTCGGAGCCAATCGATTCGAAGAAGAACGTTCGTTCGGCGAAGACCGAAGAGATGGCTCCGGGTAAGTCGTCTAAGGCGAAAAAGCCGGGTCACACCAAGGCGGACGATCTCGCAGACGCGAAGTCGGACGCGCCGGTCGCCAAGTCGCATGACAAGGCAAAGCCGGCCAAGATCGACACGGCGAACGCGCTCTCTAAGCCGGTTGAAAAGCCGCTCGTCGACGCCAAGGCTGGCAAACCCGCGCTCGACGCCAAATCGGCCAAACAGGACGCGGTCGTCGCGCAAACCAAGACCAAACCGCTCGTCACGGATACAGCGCCGACCGGCAGCCTGCATGCTGAAGCAGTGAGCGCGAGCGCGCCTTTGAGCGGCGCTCAGGCCGACGCTAACGGTACTTCTCCGGAATTCCGCTGGCCGGCTCGCGGCCGCATCATTCAGGGCTTCAAGAGCGGCGGCAACGATGGCATCAACATCGCCGTGCCGGAAGGCACGTCCGTTAAGGCCGCCGAAAGCGGCGTCGTCGCCTACGCCGGCAGCGAATTGAAGGGGTATGGCAATCTCGTGCTGATCCGCCACCCCAACGGTTTTGTCTCCGCCTACGCCAACAATGGCGAGCTCAGCGTCAAGCGCGGCGAGACCGTCAAACGCGGCCAGATTATCGCCAAGTCGGGCCAGAGCGGCAACGTCAATTCGCCGCAACTGCACTTCGAACTGCGCAAGGGCTCGACCCCGGTCGATCCCACGAGCTATCTCGCCGGGCTCTGAGCAAACGGGATCAAGGCGTCCAGTCCTCCAGTCTGGACTTCTGGATATGCCCGCAGATCTTCCGCGAGACACGTACGGTCTGTAGGCAATAAGCGAGGCGGCGGGTCCAAAGAAAGGCCCGCCGCTTTTGCGTTGTGAGTCGATATGCGCGCGGCGCTTTGGCGATCATCCCGCACGGTTTCAGGCATCGACGCATCGTGAAACTCGGCTTGCATTCGAAGTGCCGAGCCATGCATCGTCACGCGCCAATCGGCGAGAAGCAAATAATGCGAGGCCATGCCGTCACACCCTAGCCCTCTCGATCGCAACGCCATTCTTCTCGTGCTGTTTCTTTGCGCGAGTTGGGGGTTGAACCAGGTCTTCGCCAAGGTTGCGCTGGCGGACATGGGACCACTCACGCAATGCGCTGTACGTTCCATCCTCGGCAGCTTTGTCGTGGCGGGATATGCCTGGTGGGGTCAACCCGATGTGTGGCGGCGCACTGGCGATTTTTGGGCGGGGATCGTCGTCGGATTGCTGTTCACGCTTGAATTCGCGCTGCTGTTTCTGGCCATCGAATACACCAGCGCGGCGAGGGCGACTTTGTTCGTATTCACCGCGCCGTTCTTTGTGGCGCTTGGCGCAATCGTCTTCCTGCCGCAGGAACGTTTGCGTCTGACGCAATGGCTCGGATTGGCGCTGGCGTTTTGCGGCGTCGCGCTCGGTCTGGTCGGGCGCGATGGCGCGGCGGGCCTGTTCGGCGACGCTCTGGCGCTTGCCTCGGGAGCGGCGTGGGGAGCGACGACCATTGCAATCAAGGCAACCTCGTTGCGCGCCTCGCCGCCGACCAAAGTCCTGCTCTATCAAATCGTCGTCTCGGCGATCGTCTCGCCAATATTCGCGCTGCTCGCTGGCGAGGCGCTGCCGACGCATATCTCGGGCCTGACCGCGTTGAGCCTGGCGCTGCAAGTTATCTGGGTAGTCGGCATATCCTACGGCTTGTGGTTCATGTTGCTGAAGCGCTATCGCGTCGGCGAATTGTCGGCCTTCACCTTTCTGACGCCCGTGTCAGGCGTGATCGCGGGACATTTCTTGCTTGGCGACCCGCTCACTGTTGGCCTGATCGGCGCGCTCGTTCTGGTTGCCGCCGGCATTCTGCTGGTCAACTGGTCGCTGCCTCAATCCGCGATTCGCCGCTCCAGCCTTCCCGCCAAATCCTGAATGAATTGCCAGGCGGTGCGGCCGGAGCGCGAGCCGCGCGTTGTCGCCCATTCCAGCGCGTCGCGTTCGATCTCCTCGGCCGGCGCGTTGAGGCCATAATGCGCGGCATAGCCGTGCACCATCGCCAGATATTCGTCCTGGCTGCAACGATGAAAGCCGAGCCACAGGCCAAAACGATCGGACAGCGAAACTTTCTCCTCGACCGCTTCGCCGGGATTGATCGCCGTCGAGCGCTCGTTCTCCATCATGTCGCGCGGCAACAGATGGCGGCGGTTCGAAGTTGCGTAAAACAACACGTTCGACGGGCGGCCCTCGATGCCGCCCTCCAGCACCGCCTTCAGCGATTTGTACGAAGCGTCATTGCCGTCAAACGACAGATCGTCGCAGAACACCAGAAAGCGCCACGGCTCGTCGCGCAACAAGGTCATCAGCGCCGGCAAGCTCTCGATATCCTCGCGATGAATTTCGACAAGTTTCAGCCGCGCTTGGGGCCCTGCGCAGCGATTGATTTCGGCGTGCGCCGCCTTGACCAGCGACGATTTGCCCATGCCGCGGGCGCCCCACAGCAGCGCGTTGTTGGCGGGCAGGCCGCGCGCGAAACGGCGGGTGTTTTCGGCAAGGGAATCGCGCACCAGATCGATGCCGCGCAAAAGGCTCATCTCGACGCGATTGACGCGGGCGATGGGCATAAGCGCGCCGCGATCGGCGTGCCAAACGAACGCGTCCGCGGCGGCAAAATCCGCAGCGGGCGGGGGTGGGGGCGCAAGGCGCTCAAGCGCCTCCGCGATGCGGATGAGAAGGTGCGAGCTGTCGGAGGTGAACGAGGACATCGGCCGGTTTTCCAGAGTTCTGGCGCCCCGTTTGGCACAGTTGCCTGAGAAGCTCCAGCCGGGGAACTTACCGCTAACAATCCCCCAATGCGGCAATAAGAACTTTTCGGTTCATCTTGACGGTCCCTGCATGCCAAAGGGGCATTCTGGGCGGCGAAGTTCAGACCGTAATCCTTCGTCAGCCCGATGGGCCAGAATCCACCTGATCCTCTAGAGAGGATGCGTCCATGACATTCGAACAACAACGCACCGCCACCATCCAACGTTTGATTGAAGCTGGAATCGCGGATACGGAAGGCCAGCCGCCGCTATGGCGCCTGCTCTGGCGTCTTGGGCTGAAGATCCCGCCGCGCCTGTTTGCTGGCTACTGGAGCGTCGTGCTTGCCGAGGGTCTTCCCTTCGGCATCGCCTGGTGTCTGCTGTTCGGATTCGCGCTCTGGCGCGACCAGCAATCGCCAGTCGCCATTGCGCTGTTCAGCGCTCTATTCGCCAGTTGGCTCTATGGCTCAGCGGCGGCCTGGGCGATGGCCCGTCGGCGCAGCGAGCTTGGCTTGCCGAAGTGGCGTGAACTGTGACTCGCGCCGCCGGCCCCGACCTAAGGCGTCGTTTATCACGTTGCCCGGCGAATTCCGCGATTTGCCGCTATCCCCAGGGTTGGCGGCAAATTGCGGATTTTCTGGCGACAGGCTGGGCGTACCGCAGCTTGACCAAACCCTGTTAATTCCTGACATTCATAGCTATATTGTCGGCCAACCGCTGGGCCTTGAACCCGGTTGAGGGAGACTGCAATGGGATCGATCCGATCGAGATTCAAGGTGATGACATTGACGGATGCCGCGGCGGCGCGGGTCCAGGAAGTCGTCGCCAATTCTGGCGGCGAAATCGTCGGCCTGCGCGTCGGCGTCAAGAACGGCGGCTGCGCCGGCATGTCCTACACGATGGAATTGGCGCAAGCCATTGCGCCGACCGACGAAATCATTGAAGATAAGGGGGTGCGCGTCCTCATCGACCCCAAGGCGGTATTGTTCCTCCTGGGTTCGCAAATGGACTTCCGCACCGATAAATTGTCAGCCGGGTTTGTCTTTTCCAATCCGAATGAAACGTCCGCCTGCGGTTGCGGCGAGAGCGTCGCTATCACCCCGGCCATGGAAAGCGAACTGGCCGCGCACGAGTAAGGAAATATCGATGAATGCCGACGGCCTGAAGGACTTGTTTGAGCCGTTTGACGATGTTGTCATCAAACGCATGTTCGGCGGGCACGGCATTTATAGCGAAGGCCTTTGTTTCGCCCTCGAAGTTGCCGACGAAGTCTATCTCAAGTCGGACGCGGACGTCGAGCCCGTCTATGTCAAGGCCGGGTCTTCGCCATTCGTTTACACCGGCCACGGACGGCCAGTGACGATGAGCTTCTGGAAGCTCATGCCCGAAGCCTATGACGATTCAGAAGAATTGAAGCGCCTGAGCTATCTGGCTGTCGGCGCCGCGCGCCGCGCCGCCGAAGCCAAGGCCGCCAAGCCGCGCGTCATTCCGACGAAGGTCAAGCCGGTCCGCAAGACTGTTCGCGCGCGCACGCAACGGACCTGAACATCGCGCCCCGGTGGACGACGGAGGCGGCAGTGAAACGAAGAAGCATCTTGCGAGGCGCGGCGCTGCTTGTCGCGGCGCCCGCTGTCGCGCTGGCGCAGGCATCAGGCGCCGGGACCGTCGCGAGAGGTTTCGCCGCGGCGCTCAACGCACACGATATCGAAGCTTTCGCCGCGCTGTTCGCTGCCGACTATATCAATCATCAAACAAGCGCTGCCGCTCCGCCGCCATCAGCCGGAACGCCGCCAAGAGCGGCAACTGTCGCGTTCTTCGCCGCACGGCTGAAGGGCCTGCCGGACCTAAGCGTTTCGATCGAGGCGATGGTGGAACGGGATGACCGCGTCGCCGCCAGTTTCGTCTACGAAGGCACGCACCAGGGGCTCTATTTTGGCGTCGCGCCAACCGGCAAGCGGCTGAGATTCACTTCCTGCGATATATTCCGCGTTTCAGGGGATCGCATCGCCGAACATTGGGGCATGGGCGATCTTGCCGGAGTGCTCGCGCAATTGAAGGGTTAGGGAGCGCGCCGACAGATCATGGCGACGAAAATCGTCAACACGTTCGTCGTCGTCGCTGACGACTGCCCGGCAAAGCGCGCCATCGCGCCGCAACCCAAGAGCGGCTGTGAGACAATCGCGAGTCTGCAACACAGGCTGCTCAGCAAGCGCCCGTACCGCTACACACTCGAGGATCTGATTTTCGAGGTCCACCTCGCGCGCAACGATGTCTCCGCTAGCGAAAGCAAAGCGCGCGGCGCAGAAATTCGCGCCGAGTTGTTCTCTCGTTCGCACGCCTGCATGAGAGCGTCGCCGCTGACGAAATCCTACGATTGGGGCGCGCACTATGACGACAAGGGACGGCTGGCGATTGTCGCGCGTGAATCCAACGACTACGAACGCCTCGCCGCCGCGAAAGATTTGATCGTCGTGAAGGCGATGCGCAATTCGCGGAAGTAGAGCCGGCGATTATTCCTCGAGTTCGGCTTCCTCGATCTTCGGCGCGCGCAGCTTGACCGGGCGCAGCAGGAAGCTTGGAACGTGATCGCCAAGACCAATGACGCGCTCGTCCAACGGGTCGCGCGTGCGCTCATCGCGGCGGGTCTCGGACGTTGCGTTCATATGCGCAGTGTCGCCCGGGCGCACCGGCGAACTTTGCGGACGCGGGGCGTGCTCCGGGCGCGGCTCCGACCGGCTGCGTTCGCTGCGCGGCGCGCGGGATTTTTGCGGGGCCGCCTCCGCAGCCGCTTCAGTTTCGGCGCCTTCAGCAGGCGCTTGCGCAGGACGCACCGCGCTGCGGCGGCGCGGCTCAGCAGGTGTCTTGGCGCGGCCACGACCACCCCGGCCGCGAACACGCAATTCCCCGCGCTCCTCGGCGACGAGCGTCTCGGGCGCCTCCTCGGCTTCCGCTTCGCCGCCGACCGTCCAGTCGATCTTGCGTTCGATCAGCTTCTCGATATCGGCGATTGAGCGCGTGTCGGCGCGGGTTACAATCGTCAGCGCGGCGCCCGCCTTGCCGGCGCGCCCCGTGCGGCCGATGCGGTGGACATAATCCTCGGCGTGATGCGGCGCATCGTAATTGATGACATGGCTGACGTCCGGAATATCCAGCCCGCGCGCCGCGACGTCCGAACAAACTAGCAGTTGCACCTGATCGTTGCGAAAGGCGTCGAGCGCCGCCATGCGCGTGCGCTGGTCGAGATCGCCGTGTAGGGCGCCGACGGAAAAGCCGTGCTTTTCAAGCGATCGGTAGACAACCTGAACATCGCGCTTGCGATTGCAGAAGATGATGGCGTTCTTGAAATTCTCGGCGGTGCGGACGAGCCGGCGCAACGTCGCGCGCTTCTCCTCGGGCGTGCTGCCCGAGCGTACCAGCGTCTGGGTGATCGTGGCGGCAGTCGTCGCGGCGCGGGCCACTTCGATGCGCACCGGATTGTGCAGGAACGTGTCGACTAGCCGGGTGATTTCCGGCGGCATCGTCGCCGAGAAGAACAGCGTCTGGCGGGTAAATGGCACCAGCTTGCAGATGCGCTCGATGTCGGGAATGAAGCCCATATCGAGCATCCGGTCCGCCTCGTCGATGACGAGAATGTCGATGCCGGTCAGTAGCAGCTTGCCGCGTTCGACGAAGTCGAGCAAGCGGCCGGGTGTCGCGATCAGCACGTCGGCGCCGCGGGTTATCTTGGCTTCCTGATCGCCAAACGAGACGCCGCCAATCAGCAATGCGAGATTGAGCTTGTGATTGACGCCGTATTTGGCGAACGCCTCTTCAACTTGCGCGGCGAGTTCGCGGGTCGGCTCGAGGATCAGCGTGCGCGGCATACGCGCCCGAGCGCGGCCCTTTTCGAGCAGCGAGAGCATCGGGAGGGTGAAGGCTGCGGTCTTGCCGGTGCCGGTCTGGGCGATGCCCAGGACATCGCGACCCTGCAACGCGTAAGGAATTGCTTGTTCCTGAATCGGGGTGGGCGTGTCGTAGCCCGAGGATTCGACGGCTTTGAGCACTTTCTCGCTCAGGCCGAGTTCATTAAACTTCATTCGTTCTGCCTAGTTGGGGGCGTGTGAGGCGCGTTGCGCGCCAGCGCCTTATGCGCTCAATATGAGAGGGCGCGCTTGTCGCGCCACGCCAAAGCGGGACCCGCGCAAGGGCTCCCAGCGCGCGCATCTATAGAAGTATTTGGCTCAAAGTCAATGAAATAGCGCCTTTTCTCGTCGGAGTTGGGTATCGCGCGAGGCCGGAACTGGCCGGACTAGGCTTATCGCGGCCGATCAAGCGTCTCCAGCAACATCGGCCGAAAGCCGAGATAGCGTTTCCAGTCGAACAGGCCAACACCGCCTTCCTCCGTCGAGCCATGCACCAGAAACCGCGCTCCTCGCGCGCATGGATCGCGTCGCTCCAACAGCCATTGCATGATGTCGAACATCAGCATTTTGGTGACGCCATCGCTGAGCGCCGCGCCGTGGCCGATGAACTGCTGCACCCAGATCACGTCGCCCGAGCGCACCAGCATGGCAAAGCAGGAAAGTCGCTCCTCGCCCGCTTCGTCAGTGCGGAAGGCGCCCCAGTTGATCCGCCAATGACGTGGGCAGGTTGGCCAGAGCATCGACTCCTTGGTGTCCACCAGATCGGAACGGGGCCCCGTGATCGCCGCCCAAACGATAACGCCCTTCGAACGCCTCGGCTTCGATCCTGTCAGCTCATAGAGGCTGCGGGCATAGGCGTTCTCGCCAACAAAGCGCGAGGCATAACCAAGCCGGCGCGCCTTGTTGGCCGAGCGGTGATATTTGCCCTGCGTGGTCCTGGAGACTTGCGCGCGCCACGCGTCGAAATTGGCGAATTGATCGAGCGCCAGCACCGTCGCGGTCGGCGCGAGCGAGCGGGCGACAGGCGCGCGCTTGCCGGCGCGGGTGAACGACTTGATCGCATCCCAGCTTAGCGGCACGAAGTGATCGCTCGGCGAGCAACCGCAATCGGCGTCGAGACGCAGCCGAGCAACGGGCAGAGAGGCATTCAACGCGAGGCCAAATTTACGCAAGCGCGGCTTACGCAGGGCGTTGAGCGGCCAGAAGAACAGCCGCTTCCACAGCAGTTTCGCCTGGCGCGCGGTTTTGTTGATCGCCGGAACGCTTGAAATTCGGGCAAGAACAGCATCGCGCGCGCCATGCGAGGGCGACCGGAGATCGTCATTTGGCCGACCGGCCATCGCGCCTCTTAAATCTTCACATGCGGCAGCCGCCGATCAAACGCACGCTGCTCCCCGGCGCTTATAATCGGGCCGCGCGGTTCCGGCCAAGGCATTCCTCGCCGGCGACACAGGATTTTGACCGTGCAATTTGGCTGAGAACGGCGTTGAATAGGCGCCTGAAGTTTGCAGTCGGGACAAGGTCATGAACCCTCCTCGCGAGCGTCACGCGGACGCGGACGATACCCAGAATCCAGCCGGCCCTCCGCTGCCAACCACGACCATGGAATTCATCAACACATTGGCGCATTACCACCGCGGCGAGATTGCGCGCATGGCGGGTTGGCGTGATCGCATCGATCGCACGACCAACTGGGCCATCACCGTTGTGGCGGCGATGTTGTCGGTCTCGCTCTCGACGCCGAACGCCCATCATGGCGTGCTGCTCTTCGCCATGCTGCTGATCTTCCTGTTGCTCTCGATCGAGGCGCGCCGATACCGCTTCTTCGATGTGTACCGCATACGCGTGCGCCAACTCGAACGACATTATTTTGCGCAGATCTTTGCGCCTGCGCCCGATCCCGATCGCGAATGGGCTAAAGTTCTCGGCCAGGATTTGCGCGACCCGCAATTCAAGATCACCCACATGGCCGCCATGTCGCGACGATTGCGGCGAAACTACATCTGGATGTTTCTCATCCTGCTGCTCGCCTGGCTGCTGAAAATCACGTCCGCGAAATTGCAACAGGTAGGGGTTCAGTCCGATATCGCGCAATCATTCGCGGAGATCATTCGCAACGCGACGCTGGGACCGGCGTCCGGCTGGTTTGTCATCTTAGTGGTGATGGTTTTTTACGGCGGGCTCGTCTACGTTTCGCTGCGAAGTTATGAAAGCACTGGCGAACTGGCGCATGGCAAAGTCCATGTCTAAACATTCCCGCTGCTTCGAGCCGAACCACCTTCGGCGCGAGGGGTAGACTAGCGCGATGCGGCTCGATTCTCGGGACAAGGAAATGATCGCCGGCGGGCAGGGCGCGGCGCGCCAGTTCGCCATGGAAGTCCTATTGCGCTTTGCGGAATCGGTCGGCGCCAACCGCCTGATCGATATTTCCAGCGCGCATGTCGACGGCTGCCTCCATCACGGCGAGGTCAGCCTCGATTTCGTCGAGCGCATGGTCGCCGATGGCGGCCGGGTCAGCGTGCCGACGACGCTCAATGTTGGCTCGATGGACTTGTTGCACCCCGAATTGATCCGCAGCCAAGCGGGCGAGCGCGAGGCCGGCAAGCGACTGATGCTGGCGCATCTCGCGTTAGGCTGCGAGCCGAGTTTCACCTGCGCGCCGTATCAAACCCGCTTTCGCCCGCGCTTTGGCGAGCAGATCGCCTGGGGCGAATCCAACGCCATCGTCTTCGCCAATTCCGTGATCGGCGCGCGCACCAACCGCTATGGCGATTTCATCGATCTGTGTTGCGCCATGACCGGTCGCGCGCCAGCGTTCGGCCTGCATCTCGATGAAAACCGGCGCGGCGAACTGCTGTTTCGGCTCAGCGATCTACCGGCGTCGGCTGAAGCGACGGATGTATCGTATGTCGCTGTCGGCTATCTCATCGGCGAAATCGCCGGCAGCCGAATTCCGGTGATCGAAGGCCTCCCGCCGCCCAGATCCGAGGATCAACTAAAGGCGCTTGGCGCGGTCGCTGCCTCAACCGGCGCGACCGCGCTGTTTCACGCGGTCGGCATTACGCCCGAATCGCCCAGTCTGCGCGAGGCGTTTGGCGGCCGTGCGCCGCGCGAAGCGGTAGAGATTACCCGCGCCGATATAGCGCGCGCCTTGGCGAGCCTGTCCACCGCGAAGGACGGCGCGCGATTGACTGCAATAAGTCTCGGTACGCCGCATTTCTCGCTCGACGAATTCCGCCAACTGGCAAGCCTGATCGCCGGCTTTCGGCTGGCGTCGGGAGTCGAGTTCTTTGTCAACACGGGTCGCGAAACCTATGACGCGCTGACGCAATCGGGCGAGCGGTCACAGATTGAGGCGGCGGGGATCACAATCCTTACCGACACATGCACTTATGTGACGTCGGTGCTGCGCGGCCTCAATGGAATCGTCATGACCAATTCCGGCAAATGGGCGCACTACGCGCCAGGAAACATTGGCGTCGAAGTCGCTTTTGGTTCGATGAAGGATTGTGTTGCTTCAGCGGCCGCAGGCAAGATCGTGCGGCTTCCCCTGTAGCACCGCAGCGTCGCCCTCAGAACGCGTGTGTGCACGCCGCTAACCAAAAATTACCCATACCGCGAAACTCTGCTTCCAAAAATTCGTAGCTCATTTGTGAGCCCAAGTCGGGCCTCGCTTCTGCACATGCTCGATAATCGAACCAAAGCAAGACATCTTCAGCGGAAAGGTAAAGCGCCATGAACAATCAAATCGAAGGTACGGACAGGACAGCAATTGCTGGGCAATCGGAGAGCGAAACTGGTCGCCGGAACTTTCTCCGCGGTCTTGGAATAGGCGCCGCGGGCGCCGCTACGCTTGGCTTAGCGGGGGCGGCCTCGAGCCGCGCCATGGCGCAAGCCGATCTCGATGTCGCGATCCTGACGTTTGCCTTAAACCTCGAATATCTTGAAGCCGAGTTCTATCTGCTCGCGGCTTTCGGCCACGGACTCTCGCCCCAGGACGTTGGCGCGAATCCGGGTCAAGTCACCGGCGGTCGCAAAGTCGACTTCGACAATCGTCTCGTCGAGGCCTACGCGCGCGAAATCGCTCGCGAAGAGCAAAAACATGTGCAGTTCCTCCGCGCCGCGCTTATCGCGGCGACCGGTACGGCGGTTTCGCGCCCGAGGATCGATTTCACGTCGAGCTTTCCGGGACTGGCGATGGCTGCCGGCCTCGGCGCGGGTTTCGATCCTTTCGCCAATAGCAATAACTTCCTGCTTGCCGCCTATGTCTTTGAGGATGTCGGCGTTACGGCTTACCACGGCGCCGCGCCGCTGATCACAAACAAGGCGTATCTCGATCGCGCCGCGGGCATACTCGCGGTCGAGGCATACCACGCCGGTCTTATTCGAACCGTGCTTTTCGCCGAGGGCAAAGAGCGCGAGACCGCGCTCATCTCCAACCTACGGGCGACGCTCGACGGGACTGCCGGAACGACGGATCTCGACGATGTTGGCGTCGGCACTTTTTCGATTCCCACCATCGTCAACGCCAGCAACCGCAACAATGGCAATACGATACTCGGCGGCTTCCCAGGCAATTCGCCTCCCGGCAACAACGCCATCGCCTTCGATCGTACGACGCGTCAGGTCCTCAATATTGTTTACGGCGCGAAGAACGCGTCGAGCGGATTGTTTTTTCCGGCAGGCCTCAACGGCCCGATCCACTGAGCCTAGCCGATAGCCAACAGTGCAGCCCCGCGACCAACCAGATGGATTGGTCGCGGGTTCTTGTTGGATTAAGTTGTGATCTTGCGCCACACAGTTGCGGATGCAGGATGATCGTTTTGTCGGCTCAAATCGTGCTCGCGGGCGAAGCCGAAGGCGCGCTTGCGCTTTGGCGCGCGCCGCTAAGTTTCTGGGGCGGATTCGACGCGCGTACCGGGCGCGTCACCGACCGCACGCACCCGGCGTTCGGCGATGCGCTTGCGGGCCGCATTCTGGCGATGCCGTCGGGGCGCGGTTCGGGTTCGGCCAGTTCGGTGCTTGCCGAGGCGATCCGGCTCGGGAGCGCGCCTGCTGCGATCTTGCTGGGCGCCCCCGATCCGATCATTGGCATTGGCGCGATCGTCGCGGCGCGCCTTTACAACAAGGTATGCCCCGTTGCCGTTTGCGCGATTGAAGAACTCGCGACGCTTGGATCCGGCGCGAGGATACGCCTCAACGCAAGCGATGGCTGCGTCACGATCGCGCTATTGGCGTGAACTATTTCTCGTCTATGGTTAGGCGCTGAAAGCCCGCGCCGCCGGTGAGCCGGCCCGAAGAAAGCACGCCGGAATTGACGCCGCTCCAGCCGATCTCCCCCGACAGTTTGCCGTATTCGATTTTCGGGCAGCGGTTCATCACCACTTTGATCCCGCGCGCTTCGGCTCTCGCGGCGGCGGCGTCGTTGCGCACCGAGAGCTGCATCCAGATGACCATTGGCAGGGGATCGAGCGCCAGCGCTTCGTCGACCACGCCGCCCGCCGCCTCGGAATTGCGGAAGATGTCGACCATGTCGATCGGTCTCGGCGCCTGCGCCAGCGACGTGTAGACCTCGATGCCGGCGATCTCGCCGCCGGCGATTCCGGGGTTGATCGGCAGCATCGTGTAGCCGCGCGAGGCGAGATATTTCAGAACGAAATACGACGGCCGCGCGTTGTTGGCGGAGGCCCCGACCATCGCGATGGTTTTGACCCCTAGCAGGATCGCCCGGATGTACGCGGGGTCGTAGGAATCGTGGTTCATTGTTGGGCCTGAGAAGGGCTCACGGCTCCCGCCAATGCGGCTCGCGGCGCGCCAAAAAAGCGCCGATCCCCTCGTCGGAGTCGGGATGCATCAGATTGCCGACCATCGCGCGCGACGCCAGCGCATACGCGTCCGCCAGGTTCAATTCGCGCTGCGCGTAGAACGCTTTCTTGCCGATCGCGACCGCGGCGGCTGATCGCTTGGCGATAGCGCCGGCGAGTTTCATCGCTTCCTCGTAAGCGCGCCCGGCGGCGACGACGCGATTGACCAGGCCAAAGCGCTCGGCGTCGCGCGCAGGGTAGAGCGCGCCCGTCAGCGCCAGTTCCATCGCGTGCTTGGGCGCAATCGCACGCCCGACCGCCACAAGCGGCGTCGAACAGAACAGGCCGATGTTGACCCCCGGCGTGGCAAAGCGCGCGCCCTCTCCAGCGATCGCCAGATCGCATGCCGCGACAAGCTGACAGCCCGCCGCCGTCGCCACGCCCTCGATCGCCGCGATGACGGGTTTGTCCAGATGCACCACCGCTTGCATCAGGTCGGAGCAGGAGCGCATGAGTTCCTCGTAGTAGGCGAGGCCCTCGTCTGAATCGTTACGATGCGCCTGGATTTCCTTGAGATCATGGCCCGCGCTGAATACCGATCCTTCAGCGGTAATGACGACGGCGCGGATCGAACGGTCAGCGGCGATATCCGCGAATTCCCGTTGCAGACTAGCGATCATACCGATCGAGAGCGCATTTCGCGAAGCAGGACTGTTCAATGTCAGTGTCGTCACGCCATCATTATCACGGCGTGTCACTGGTGAATTAGCATTTGCCAAAGTTGCGGTGGTCACTCTGATTCCCCTGTCGGCCCTGTTTTGGGCAAACAGATAGAGCAAAAATCCGCCTTCGGCCATCGCCTGCGCAAGGTTTCTGGCCGCTACCCAGTCGTATTAAGCAGGGGCAAAAAGCCGCGCGGCGAGTTTTGTTCATTTGGCGTTCAACTTGGAAAGTATCAATATTTCGTGAACGTTCACGGCCCGGCCGAATCTGCCGGCGCCAAGATGAACGATGACGAACTGGGGCTTTCGCGGTCGGCGCAATGCGACATGGCTTCGCCTTGTGCTAACCCAAAACATTAATGGTTACATCTTGACAATTTCTGGCATTGGCGGGCGCCCGGCCCGCGTGGCGATTATTGGCGGCGGTCCAGGCGGCATGTTTGCCGCGTGGCGTCTTGCCGCAAAGGCAGGGGCGGCCTGCGAAATCACGATCTATGAAGCCAGCGACCGGCTCGGCGGCAAGGTCAAGACCAATGAAATGGGGGACGCCGGCCTGTACGAAGCAGGGGTCGCGGAAATCTATGATTATTCCAGGATTGGTCCCGACCCACTGCGCACGCTGATCGAGGACGACCTTGGCCTGTCGATCCGCCATATCCGCGGCGGCGCTTGCTTCATCAATGGGCAGCATATCCCCAATGTCGATGCGCTCGCCGGCGCTTTTGGCCAGCGCACGCGCGACGCCGCGGTCGCTTTCCAGCAGCGCTGCGCTGCGCTGATGACGCCGGCCGGCTATTACACTTCGAGCCCGGCGATCGACAATGCGCATCCGTGGACCGGCGTTCTGGCCAATCGCGTGCTTGAGCGCGAGGTTTCGAACGATATGGCGCGCCGCTATTTCCGCACGATGCTGCACAGCGATATTTCCGGGCCGACGCATCTGACCGACGGCCTAAATTTGTCGAAGAACGCGTTGATGGATGTCGACGGATACATCGAGGTCTATTCCGTCGACGGCGGCAACGAAGAGATCGTCGATCGGCTCGAGGCGGAGATTGACGCGGCCATCGAGCTGAACGCCAAAGTCGCCAGCGTCGCAGTCAATGACGATGGCTCTTACAAACTGACCATCGGCATCGGCAACACGCGCCGCACGCGGGACGCCGACATGGTCGTTGTCGCGCTGCCGGCCGGCCAGCTTTCGCTGATCGAATGGGACGATGCGGGGCTCGGCCGACGCATGCGCGAGCACATCGCGCGGTTCGATCATCCCGGCCATTACCTTCGCGCGACCTTGCTGTTCGATGAGCCATACTGGCGCTCCAGCGTCAGCGGCGCGTGGTGGATGCAGGATACGTTTGGCGGCTGCTGCGTCTATGACGAGGGGGCGCGGCACGAATTCGGCCAGTGGGGCGCGCTCGGCTTCCTGCTCGCGGGCAATGGCGCGGTCCAGATGGGCAATTTGTCGGATGAGGAAATTATCGCGCAGTGCCTGGATTCGCTGCCCGCATGTCTTGGCGAGGCGCGCGCGCATTTCGTCGAGGGCAGGGTGCATCGCTGGATTGGCGCGATCAGCGCGCTGCCGGGCGGGCGTCCCCTGCAATCGCTCAGCGCCAATCATCGTCCAGCGCTCGACGAGTGCCCGGGACTGTTTCTCGTTGGCGATTATCTGTTCGACTCGACGCTCAATGGCGCGCTCGACTCGGCGGATGCCGCGACGGACATGCTGCTCGGCGAATTGATGGCGCGCGAACACGCCAAGCGCCCGCGCTCGCGCCCACAGAAAGGCATTCACGCCTATCTCGACGCGCCTTATCTGGCGCGAATTGCGGAAGTCGCGTTTGGCCTTAAGTACGGCGACAAGGTGTTGCATTACGGCTCGGGCGCCGGCGAACTGGTGGAGGCCTTGCGCGCGGCGGGATTTGACGCTTATGGCGCCGAAGAGGACAGCGTTCTGCACGATGCGACTTCCGACGCCATGCGGCGCTGGAACAAGCGCGCCGATCTGGCGAATACCGGGCTGGCCGAATCCTCATTCGATTTCATCTTCGAAACCTGCCTGACCCGCGGCGACGACGCGCGCGCCAATCTGCTGATGCGCGAAGCGCGTCGGCTGGCTCGAGGCGGACTGATGTTGGGATCGGCGACCACCGATCTTTCGACGATTCTGCTTCAGCGCGACGAGATGTTCGTGGGCGCCGGGCGGTTTGTGTCGCGTTCCGAGCTGGCGGAAGTTCTGTTCGAAAATGGCTTCGAACTGGCGCTGCTCGCCAACGGGCGCCTCGAGCCGGGCTGGGCGCTGACATGCGAGTCGCCGGGGCCGTTTGCCTGGTTCGACGACATGGAAAGTCGGCTCTACGGCGTCTTCAAGGTCGCGGGAACCCAACAGGAAAGCGCCAAGCGCGAAGAGTTGCAGTCCGAGGGCGCCAAGGCCGGAATGACGCTGACAGAGGCCTGACGGGCGCGCCGGGCGCTTCGAGACGTAACGGGCGGCTAGCCGCTTACGTGGAACGCCTGGTACATCATCACCGCAAGTTCGAGCAGCAGCACGAAAAGAATCGCGCCTTCCGTGATAATGCCGACGTTGTAATGCTTTCTCTCGCTCGCCAGGGCGCAGAAATCATATAGCGTCTGCACAGGGTCCTCGAGCATTTCGATGCGCTCTTCGAGACGCCCGGCTTCATCGAGCTCGCCGAACAACCGTTGCGAATTCTGGGAAAGGCCCGGCTGGAATTGCTCGATCGCGCGTTGCCAACGCAACAGCGACCGCCGGGCGTTCGCGGCATCCGCTTGCGAGACAGCAGGCATCGCGTTTTGCCCCTTGCCGTCAAGGGCTGACAGCGATCCGGCTATCGTCTTCTCAAGCTCGCCGACGCCGCGCGAAATCGCGCAGTAGCGCACGACCGCATCGATGCTCTCGGCGAGCTGGTCGACCGGCGCGACAATCAACGCCCGGCGTTGAGTGACCACGACCCGCACGGTCTTCATGCGGACCTCGACGACATCGCCGCCGGCGCGCGCCCAGGCTTCCGCTTTCGTTTGTGCCTCCGGCGACGCGGCCAGGCTGACGGCGAGCATTTCAAGATCGGCAGCGGACGCGCCGCCGGACATGATTTGCGCCGGATCGGCAGGCTCGCAACGCGCGAAAAGCTCACCTGAATCGTCAACGGCGACGCGTGTTCCCGCGGTCGCGGCCGCCTGAGCGCCGAAGATGACGCGCCAGCCGGTCGAACTCGCGCTCAATGCGGAGGCGAACGGCGTTGCTGGCATCGAAGCGGCGGACATGGGTAACCCTGGCGCGTTAAGTGTTCGGCGAATTGGCGCCGCGCTCGAACCTTGCGCGCTGCAATGAAAGCGCTTTGAACGAGCAAGCGCTCCCATATCGGCGCTTCAGACTGGATACAAGTTCGGCGACGCGGATTTGTTCGCGGCAAGACGCGCTTCGCCTTCCTGCTTGTATGTGGTATTATAATACCTCATCACCGAAATGCCTATATTTCCCGGCTTTTTGAAAGAAATCTGGCGCTGCTTGTTGACGCGAAGCGCATTTCACGCATATAAGCCGCCCACGGATCGTCGCGCCACCTCGGCCCGCGGCGCTGTTTAAACGGATTTTCGATCAATGTTCGGACATACGCATTCGACCAAAACGGCCGATGTCGAGAAGAAATGGCTTCTCATTGACGCCAAGGGCCTTGTTGTCGGCCGCCTCGCGACGATCATCGCCATGCGCCTTCGCGGCAAGCACAAGCCGTCTTTCACGCCGCATATCGACGACGGCGACAACGTCATCGTCATCAACGCCGAGAAGATCGCCTTCACCGGCCGCAAGCTCGATAAGAAAGTGTATCACCATTACACCGGCTATATCGGCGGCATCAAGGAACGCTCGGCGAAGAGCATTCTTGAAGGCAAGTTTCCCGAGCGCATCATTGAAAAGGCCGTCGAGCGCATGCTGCCGCGCGGCCCGCTTGGCCGCCAGCAATTCGGCAATCTGCGCGTCTACAAGGGCCCGGATCATCCGCATGCCGCCCAGATGCCCGTGGCGTTCGACGTCGCCAGCCTTAACGCCAAGAACAGCCGGAGCGCTTGATAATGACCGACACTCTTTCGTCCTTAGCCGACCTCAAGGGCGCCGCGATTTCCACCGCTCCCGAGGCTCCGCACTACGTGCAAAAGCTCGATAAGGAAGGCCGCGCCTACGCCACCGGCAAGCGCAAGAACGCCGTCGCCCGCGTCTGGATCAAACCCGGCAAGGGCAAGGTCAGCGTCAACGGCCGTCCGCTCGACGTTTATTTCGCGCGCCCGGTTCTGCGCATGATCCTCAACCAGCCGCTGGTCGTCGCCAATCGCCTCGCCCAGTATGACCTCACCGTCACGGTCGCTGGCGGTGGACTTTCGGGCCAGGCCGGCGCGGTGCGCCACGGTCTGGCGAAGGCTCTCACCAATTACGAGCCGGATCTCCGCGCGCCATTGAAGAAAGAGGGCTTCCTGACCCGCGACTCGCGGGTCGTCGAGCGCAAGAAGTACGGCCACAAGAAAGCCCGCGCCAGCTTCCAATTCTCGAAGCGCTAAGTCGCCTCGAAGAGACAGGAAAAGGGGCGGCTTCGGTCGCCCTTTTTTTGTTTAAATACCCTCGGAATGCGTGAGCGCGCTATTTGTCGACGCGATCGCCTTGGCCGATCCCTCGACGATCCTGTCAAAACTCGACATCGTCGCGACGCCGGGCAAATAGAGGCGCAGCGACCGCCTCTTGACGAGCAAATGCAGGGTCGGGCATTTGTCTGGCCTTGCAACGATCGCAGCGGATCAAATTCCAGATCGGAGCAGCCTTGAGCGCGAGGGTTTTCATCGATGGCGAGGCGGGCACGACGGGCCTGCAGATCCGCGAAAAACTTGCCTCGTTGCAAGGCGTTTCGCTGGTCAGCATTTCCGCCGAGTCGCGCAAGGATATCGCGGCCAAGACCCGGCTGCTGCGCGATGTCGATATCGCCATCCTCTGCTTGCCCGACGCGGCGGCCAAAGAGACCGCGGCGCTGATCGAGGCGATGGGCGAGGGCGCTCCGCGGATGATCGACGCTTCGTCGGCGCATCGCGTCGCGCCCGGCTGGGTGTATGGCTTCCCGGAACTGGCGGCGGGGCAGGGCGAGGCGATCGCGAGGGCGAGCAAGGTCTCCAACCCCGGCTGCTATGCGACAGGCGCGATCGCGTTGCTGCGCCCGCTCGTCGCCGCGGGTCTCATACCCTCCGACTGGCCGATCACGATCAACGCCGTGAGCGGCTATTCAGGCGCAGGCAGGACCGGCATCGAGAATTACGAGAGCGGCAAGGCGCCGCCGTTCGAACTCTATGCGCTCGGCCTCGAACACAAGCACGTGCCCGAGATCGTCGCTTATTCCAACCTGAAGACGCGGCCGCTCTTCGTGCCTTCAGTCGCCAATTTCCGTCAGGGCATGCTTGTGAGCATTCCCCTGCATCTCGATGCGTTGCCGGGAAAACCGCAAAGCGCGGCGCTGGGGGCGGCGCTCGCCGAGCACTATCGCGGCAGCGAATTCGTCCGCGTGGAGCGAGTCATCGAGGCGGGCGCGCATACAAGCGTGCTTGAAGCGGAATCGCTCGACGGCACGAACGAAATGCAGCTGCGCGTATTCGCCAACGAGACTTGCCGCCACGCGGTGCTGGTCGCCAAGCTCGACAATCTCGGCAAGGGCGCCACAAGCGCGGCCGTGCAAAATCTGCGATTGATGCTCGGGCTCTAACGTCAGGCGCGCTCGTTGCCGAGTATCGAGCGCGCCAACGCGCGAGCGAAATATTCCAGCGCGGCGCCGATCACCCAAACGAGCGCGCAGCAAAACAGCGCGGCGGCGATGACCTTAACGGTGTCAGCGCCGCCATAGTCGAACGAACCGCCGGCAAGAAACCGCATCGTCAATACGAACGGCATGGAGACGAGGACCAGCAGGAGATCGGCGAGCCAGGTTCCCGCGTTGTTGCGGTAGTCGATATAGGCGTAGACGAATGCGCCCGCGTACAGCAGCGCCAGAAACGCTCCGGCGAATGACCTGAGAAATCTCACGCGGCGCCCCTGTTTCTCGTTGCCTCGGCCATATCGGTTTCCCTTCATTTCAAACCGTCCCGTAAGCGTCAACCTATCTGCGGCTGAGCCGTCCCGTTCCGGGCGCGCCGCAAGACGGAGGGGATGATGACGATCACGGCGTTCCGCAATCCTGCGACTCTCACGTGGGACGATTATGACGAACGGCCCGTGGTGATCGATCCGTCGGACGGCAGTTTGCAGGACGCCGTCACCGCGTTCGAATTCGAACTGATGCCCAATCTTCCCGCCGAGCGCCACAACGGGCGCTTCCGCCTGCAGCGCAGCATGTCGATTTCGATCACGCCGATCGCGTTGGTGCGCACGGGCGCAGCGCAGATCGCCGAACTCCTCGCGCATGAGCAGTTGCACTACGATGTCGGGTTCGTAATTGCGCGCCAGCTCGCGCGCGAGCTCAATGCCGTCGATGCGGCGACCGAGCCGGCATTGCGCACGCTGCTCGACCAGCTCGTCAATCTGCATTTTCATACGCGCGCGCGGCTTATCCAGACCCGCTACGATCGGGAAAGCAACCACAGCCGCAACGTCCATTTCCAGAGAGTCTGGAAACAGAATATGACCGCATGCCTCGCCAATCCGCATGCCGCGCAGATCGGCGGCTGGATGCTTTAGGCCAGGGTCGCGATTAGGCCTCTTTCTTCCACGCAACGATGCGCTGCGCCTGTTGCCCGAGCCCGTCGATTCCCAGCGACACCGTGTCGCCCGCCTTGAGAAATTGCGGCGGCTTCATGCCCATGCCAACGCCGGGCGGCGTGCCCGTCGTGATGACGTCGCCGGGCTGAAGGATCATGAAATGCGAGATGTAGGAGACAAGTTTCCTGACATCGAAGATCATCGTCGCCGTCGAGCCCTTCTGCATACGGGCGCCGTTGACGTCGAGCCACATCGAAAGAGTTTGCGGATTTGCAATCTCGTCCTTGGTCACAAGCCACGGACCGAGCGGTCCGAACGTCGCGCAGCCCTTGCCCTTCATCCACTGGCCCGACCGCTCGATCTGGTATTCGCGTTCCGAAACGTCATGGCAGATGCAATAGCCCGCCACACAATCCAGCGCTTCGCGTTCGCCAACATATGAGGCGCGCGAGCCGATGACGATCGCCAGCTCAACCTCCCAATCCGTCTTGACGGAGCCCTTGGGAATGACGACATCGTCGTTCGGGCCGACGATGCATGAGGGCGCTTTGTTGAACAAAATCGGCTCTTTAGGGATCGGCGCGCCGGTCTCCGCGGCGTGATCCGCGTAGTTCAGCCCCACGGCGATAAAATTGCCGACATTGGCGACACAGGGTCCCAGGCGCGGCTTGCCACGCACCGTGGGCAGGGCCTCCGGCTTGATCTTGGCGATACGGGCAAGCACGCGCGGCGACAGAAAATCGCCTCCCACGTCGCCAATAATGTCGCTGAGATCGCGGACCTTGCCGGACTTGTCGACCAGACCGGGCTTTTCATTGCCGACTTTGCCGTACCGGACCAATTTCATCCTGGCGCTCCAAATTGCTGAACATGTTGTTTCATGACGCGGATAATTGATTTTAAATGAAAACGAAACTACCAAATGTCTAGAAATTAACATAAATGCGAAGCACTTGAAGAAAATTGCCCGTGCGGTATGGCGTAGCTCGCCGCGCGGAACTAAGTGTTGCCATAGAGGATGCGGGAATGGCATGTTGCTGACGGCAGGGCGGTCAGTCGCCGCCCGGAAGGCCGTCGGACGTTTCCTAAGAGAATTTTCGGCAGGCCCACCTGATCTCGCCGGAAGAGCTTATCTATCGCACGAGGCTCCGGCGAAAAAAATGTTGCGAGCGCTCAACTCTGCCAGTTTGAAGAGTGGACCAAGTCGAGTTTTTGCCATAATCCGAACAATAAACTGATACGCGGCAGAAATTAAATCAACGATATTACTCTGCGTATAGATAAAATATCCAAGAAGCGCGTGAAATATAGAGTCCCATCCAACCAGTGAAACGACCGGAACCATGGCTGAACAAGAGCGGATCGCCCTGTTTATTGACGGCGCAAATTTGTATGCGAGCGCCAAGTCTTTGGGGTTCGATATTGATTACAAGCGCCTGTTGAAGGAATTCCAGACAAAAGGACGCCTCATCCGGGCCTTCTACTACACCGCGTTAGTGGAAGAACAGGAATATTCCTCGATCCGCCCGCTTGTCGACTGGCTCGATTACAACGGCTATTCCGTCGTCACCAAGCCGACCAAGGAATTTGTCGACGCGGCGGGCCGCCGCAAGGTCAAAGGCAACATGGATATCGAACTGGCCGTGAACGCCATGGAAATGGCTGGCTATATCGATCACATGGTGCTGTTCTCGGGCGACGGCGATTTTCGTTCGCTGGTCGAAGCCGTGCAGCGCAAGGGCGTGCGCGTCTCCGTGGTCTCGACGGTCGCGACGCAGCCGCCGATGGTCGCCGACGAATTGCGGCGCCAGGCCGACGAGTTCATCGACCTTACGAATATCATCGCGCGCATCGGTCGCGACCCGGGCGAGAGACCCGCGCGCCAGACCGATCAGCGCCGCGCGCACAGCCCATTTCAGGCGAACACCCAACCGGCCGACGATCTCGTCAACGACTGAGCATTTTGCGCCTCGCCGAGCGCGGTTCGCGCGCCGGCGGCGCTTGGCTGGAACCTGATTTGTCCTTCGACATCGCGCCTCCCGACGATTGTTCCGCTTGCCCGAGGCTGGCGGAATTTCGCGCGGAGAATCGCGAGAAATTTCCCGATTGGCGCAACGCGCCGGTGCCCTGTTTTGGCGAGGCCGACGCGCGTCTCGCCATCATCGGTCTGGCGCCCGGGCTGCGCGGCGCCAACCGGACCGGTCGGCCGTTCACCGGCGATTTCGCCGGCGATTTGCTCTATGCCACGCTGCTCGAATTGGGCTTCGCCGCCGGGGTCTACGAACAACGGCGCGACGACAGCCTCACATTACGAGACTGCGTGATCGTCAACGCCGTTCGTTGCGTGCCGCCGCAAAACACGCCGACGCCGCTCGAGATCGCAACCTGCCGCAGCTATCTCACGGGAACGCTCGACAAGCTTAAACGACTCAATGTCGTCGTTGTTCTCGGGCGCATCGCGCACGAGAGCATCTTGCGCGCTTACGGCTTGCGGCTGGCGCAATTCCCGTTCGCGCACGGCGCCGTGCATAAGCCGGGCGGCAGCGTGCCGACGATCGTCGACAGCTATCATTGCTCACGCTACAACACCAATACTGGCGTATTGACAGCGCAAATGTTTCGCGAGGTTTTTATTTCGGCGCGCGAAATCCTGCGCTCCTACGGGCAATCGCCGGAGGCCGGGTAGATAGAGCCAGCACCGCGCTGGCAGCGCCTATCGCGGCGCAGTCCGCAACGCATAGGCGACGGAATTATCGACAAGGCCGGTGAATCGGACGCTATCTCGTGTGATCCTCTCGGGAATGACCGCATATTCCCGTTTCACATGGCCCTTGGCGAAATATCTTAGCGGCAGCACGTCGGCTTCGCCAAACAGGTTGCCGAGAGTGTCCGCCGGAAGCTTCAGCGCCACGCCGAATTTGCCGCATGACGCGAAGATCGCGCCGTCGACGTAAGCCGCGACGGCGCCGAAGCAGCGCTTGAATTCGACCCGATGGCTGTCCTCGAGTTGCGGACTCGATCGCGCCAACAAAGCTCTCAGCGCCGTCGCGTAGTCGGACGTCATGAGACGATTATGCGCCTGACGGCATTGCTAGCGTCAAGCGACTTGTTTAGGCTTTGCCGCAATGGCGTTCCGCGACTTGGCGCGCGCAAGCGCGCTTTGGCGTCGACGCGACGGGGGCGGGAAGCGAGATGAGCATGCGTGTTTTTGGCGAGGCCGATGGCGCTCCCGTCGTCGAACTTTCCATCTCCTCGGCCGCCGGCGCCATCGCAAAGATCATCAGTTGGGGGGCGGTGCTGCGCGATCTCGTCGTGCCGGTCGGCGACAAGACCCAGCGTGTGACGCTTGGCCTCAATTCGATGGCCGACTATCTCGTTCATTCCCCCAGCTTCGGCGCCGTGCCGGGACGTTTCGCCAATCGCATCGCTAACGGGCGCTTCACGCTCGACGGCGTCTCGTATGAGCTGGCGCGCAAGCCAGGAGACAAGCACACGCTGCACGGCGGCCCGCATGGCTTTGGCCGGCGCGTCTGGAAGGTCGCCGAGCACGATTCATCGTCGGTGAAATTGACCTTGCACTCGCCCGCTGGCGAAGCGGGATTTCCCGGCTCCCTTGACGCTACCTGCGTTTATAAAATGCTGGAGCCGGCGACGTTGCGGGTCGAACTGTCGGCGGTCTGCGCCGCGGCCACAATCGTCAACCTGACCCAGCACGCGTATTTCAATCTCGATGGCTCCGCCGACATTCTCGACCACGACGTGGCGCTCAACTGCGACTTCTTCACGCCGACCGATGCGGAGTTGATTCCGACCGGGGAAATTCGCGCGGTTGCCGGCACGCCCTTTGACTTTCGCCAGATGCGGAGCGTGCGCAACGCTGCAGGCGCGACCTACGACACCAATTTTGTTGTGAGGGATGCGCTTGGCTCCGACGGGCTAGCCCATGCGGCAACCGTGCGCTCACGCAAGAGCGGCATTGTGATGGCGCTGCACACCAGCGAGCCCGGGGTGCAGTTCTACGATGCGGCGAAACTGAATTGCCCGGCGCCGGGCCTCGACGGCGCGATGTATGGCGCGCACGCCGGCCTTTGCCTGGAGCCGCAGGTGTTTCCGGATTCGCCCAACCGCCGGCATTTCTCCCCCTGCGTACTGCGGCTGGACGAGGAGTACCGGCATGTCAGCGAGTTCAGGTTTAGCTGAGAGCCGGGGCGGCGCGCGAGATCGGCATGACGCGAATGTCGGTCTGCATTTGTCAATTAAATCAATTGCTTAATATAATTTGTTGACCTAGAGTTGGAAACCCTATATTATGGTCGCAAGTCGATGTGTGTCTGCAAAGCGAGGCAATGTCGTTGCCGCGAAAGCAGAAATAATAATTATCTAACGTTGATTGTCCGTGGCGCCGCCGTAGCGGTAGCTAAGTCTGCACAGCGGCGGAGAATGGCATCGCAAGCTATTGAAATATTTCAATCGCCTACTGAAAACCGCCGGCTTTGGCGAGCCCAGCGAGGGGTCGTCGAAGGCTTTCCGGGAGCGAAAGGCCGCTCCCGGCCAAACCCAAAATATCAATCGCGGCCGAGGCTCTCGCCGGGGCCGGCTTCCGCCAGCGCCTTGCCGACTTCGAGGCCAAGATCGTCCATCGAAGTTTCCTCGCGCACCGACAGATCCTCGCCCTTGGCCTGACGCTCCGCCTGCTCGACCGAGCGGGCGACGTTGATCGTCACATGCGCCTCGATTTCGGGATGCAGGTGGATGGGCGTCTTGTGCATTCCCAAGGTCTTGATCGGGTGCAGCAGCGTGACCTGATTGCGATGGCAGGAGAAGCCTTCCGCCGTGATGATTTCGGCGATGTCGCGCGCCGAGACCGAGCCGTAGAGCTGGCCGGTTTCGCCGGCCGACCGGATGATCGTGAATGTCTTGCCGTCGAGCTTCTCGGAAACCGCCGCGGCTTCTTTCTTCTGTTCGAGGTTGCGCGCTTCGAGCTGCACGCGCTGGCCCTCAAACTTCTTCTTGTTGCCTTCGGTGGCGCGCAACGCCTTGCCTTTGGGCAGCAGGAAATTGCGGGCGAACCCGTCCTTGACGCGAACCGTCTCGCCCATCTGGCCGAGCTTGGCGACGCGCTCCAACAAAATGACTTCCATCTTACACTCCTGTTTCTAGGTTCAAGGTTTCAACTTCAAGGCTTCACATCCGCCGCCGCGCGCCGCGCGCGCAGCGACAAAAGACTTTCGAGCAGGCCAACGAGGATCAGGATCGGCATCGACCAGCGAAACGTGATGAGGCTGCCCAGATAGAGGCCAGCCAGCAGGGCGGTTCGCGCCGGCAATCCGCGCGACACCGAATGCAGCACCGCCAGCCCTTGCAGGACGTAGGCAGCGCCGAGCGCGCCAGCGGCGATCCAGGCAAGCTGGTATGTCGGCGACGGCAATACGAAACACAGCGCAATTGCGCCGATCAGCGCGGCACCCAGCGCCTGCGGCAACACCAGCGATTCCGGCAGGTTGGGCCAGGGCCGTTTCAAGCGATGCGAGAGCTGCACCGATCGCGCCGCGATATAGAGGTTGGCGCACAGCATCAGCGGTGTCGATATTGCAATCGCGGCCGGCGAGAGCCGCACGATCAACGCGGCGAATTCCTCGACGCTGTAACCGGCCGGCAACGTCATCACTTCGTTGGCCGCCGTTTTCAGGTCGGGCGTGAATTCCGCCGCCAGCCCGTGAACGCCTTTGTCATATCCGCCGTAATAACCAACCAGCGCAATCAGCGCGGCGACGCCCATCGCGGCGCCGATCGCAGCAGCGACCGCGACGATCGTCCCGACAGCAATCCCGGCGGTCGCCCCGGTCGCAGAACGGCTGAATAGACGATCGCGCGACACAGCCGCGACAAAGCTGAGGATCCAAGCGGGCAGGCCGATCGTGACGACAAACAGCGCGCCCGACGCCGGCTCGATCGCCGCTCCCGCGGCGAGACCCGCGACGACGCAAGCGATAGCCCCGACATCAAGGCCCCAGCCAAGCGCGACAATGAAAATCGGCAGCGGCGCGAGATACGCCAGAAACAGCGCCAGCATCGTGCCCTTCGCCGCCACGGCGAACAGTAGGGCGGCGGCTATGCCAGCGCCGGCGGCGATGCCGATGCGCTGCGGCATCGGCAGGGTGTTCGGGGTCGTCGACACGCTGTCCCGCGCTTTCTCTGCGGTTAGGGATGGATCGGCTCGCGCCTTCCGTCCCAACTCGATCGCGCTGGATCATTCCCGCGTAATCGTCTCGTCTTAAAGCGCCCGCGCCCGGTCAGGAGCGCGGGCGATCAGGCTTAGAGCCTGACCTGAAATTCTAGCATGCGACAGATCGCTTTTTCAAAATCGTCCAAAAGGGACTTTTCAGGGGCCACGATCGGGTCAGTTTGAGCAATT
>JAYUFK010000308.1:0-10015 GCA_043739325.1 Methylocapsa sp.
GCTTTCATCCCAAGGCATCGGCAGTCCTCCCGCCGACAGAAAACTGTCACCCATCATCCCGGTCTAGCGTGTTACCAATCTAATCGGTCTGGACAAAGCTGCCCCTTCCCCCCTTGCGGGGGAAGGTGGCGCGCCGAAGGCGTGACGGATGAGGGGTCGCTTGCCCCGGGCTCGTCTGCCACGGCGAATGACTGGGTATTCCGTCGCGGGCGACCCCTCATCCGGCGCTTCGCGCCACCTTCCCCCGCAATGGGGGGAAGGGGCTGGGCAGTTACAGCGAGACAAAATATACACTTACCGCTGTGATATCGTTCAGCGGGCCTACACGCGTGTTGTGCGAATCCGCCTCCGACCCTCTCCCAATAATGCCGGCGCACGATGAACCATTCCGGGACGCCCGTCCTGCTCAAGCGGTAACCACCCCGCAACGTTAAGCAGGGATAAACGAGGTTCATAAAATTGCCCGGACATTCGGGCGACGCGCACTGGGTTGCTTATGGGTCGCTCGCGTTTGACATGGGCCTGCATGGCGGTGACGCCCTGGTTCATGGGCATCGGGCTGCTGCTGTCGATCACGGCCGAGGCCGGGCAGGATACTTCCCTCAACGGCGTCGCGATTCCCCGCTCGAGCAAAGCCGACGGCGGCGTCCCGATCAACATCGCGCTGCTGTCCTCCGCGGCCAACCTCGCCGGGCGGGTTGCGATTCAATCGGGTTCCACGGGTCTCGCGCAAGACGCCCGTTACACCGTCGGATCGCCTGACGACCTCGCCGCCGTGCCCGACGAGATCGATCCGAACCCGGCGATCAAGTCCGCGAGGATCGGCTTCCCGGCAATCGATCGTGCCGCCAAGGGCGATCCCTTCGTGCCGCTCCGCCCCGGATTTGATGCGCGCCTGCATGCGCCGGCGCCGTCGACGACAAGCTCGAAGCTGACCGGCCCGCAGGGCTGGGACGAAAACGCCAATGCCGGCTCAAGCCCGCGCCAACTCGCGGCCGCGGATAGAGCCGGCCTTGCGGCTGCGACAACCGCGCCGGCGCGCACCTTTGACGATGGCGCGACGCCGGGCGTGCCGCTCGATGTCGCGCTCAATTCGTCGACGCCAACGCCGAGCGACGGCGTGCTCCGCATTATTGTCGCGCGCCCCGGTTCGGAACTGACGATCGCGGCAAGAAACACTTTGGGCGGACGGCCCAACTACGCCGCGCTGATCGATCGCAAGGATTGGGACCGCCAGCAGCGCTGTCTCGCCGAGGCGGTGTATTTTGAATCGCGCAGCGAACCCGAACTCGGCCAGGCCGCCGTCGCGCAGGTCGTGCTCAATCGCGTCAAGAACGGCGACTATCCCGCCAACGTCTGCGGCGTTGTCTATCAGGACCGCAACCGCCCGTTCGCCTGCCAGTTCTCGTTCGCCTGCGAGGGCAAGTCGCTGCGCATCGAAGAACCCGGACCATGGACGACCGCCGTGCGCATTGCGCGCGATGTGACGAGCGGCGCGCTCTACAATCCCAAAGTCGGCGACGCGGTGAACTACCACGCCAACTATGTCATGCCGTATTGGGCCAGCACGCTGAAGCGCGTGGCGCAGATCGGCAATCACATCTTCTATCAAGTGCGCGTCGGGCAGAATTGATTTTATGCGGCGTCGAAGGCAGCCCGCGCTATCTGTTCAACGGCGGGGCCTGCGCGTGGTTGCTGTTCCGCAAGACGGTCTCAGGTTCAACTTGATCTTGATCTACAAGCGCGTGACACTGCCGGTTCAATAAGACGCCGCGCGATGCGGCACGACGGCAAACACAGGGCGACCGCGGGAGGATTGAGGGCATGGCGTTCACGCGGGTCAACGGCGGAACGGTGCATTTCGCCAGCGAGGGCGCGATTGGCGCGCCTTCCCTCGTGTTCATCAATTCCCTCGGCACGGACTTCCGCATCTGGGACGACATCGTCGCGCCGTTGGCCAATCGCCACCGCATCTTGCGCTACGACAAGCGCGGCCACGGCCTGTCTGAATTGATCGCCGGCGACGCGACCATGACCGACTACGCGCGCGACCTGGCGGCGCTGATGGACGAGCGCCGCGTCAAATCAGCAAGCATCATCGGGCTCTCGATCGGCGGCCTGATCGCGCAGGAGCTTTATCGCCAGCGCCCCGATCTCGTCGCATCGGTTATCCTGTGCGACACGGGCGTCAAGATCGGCACGGATGAAATGTGGGCGAACCGCATCGCCGAAATCGAGAAAGGCGGCCTTGATGCCATCGCCGACGGCGTGATGCAGCGCTGGTTCAGCGCGGATTTTCGCGCCAATCGCGGAATCGAACTTGCCGGCTGGCGCGCCATGCTGACCCGCACTCCTGTCGCGGGTTATCTCCAGGCCTGTGGCGCGCTTCGCCACGCCGATCTGCGGCCCTACGCCGGCGCAATCAAGGTCCCCACGCTTTGCGTCGTCGGCGACGAGGATGGCTCGACGCCTGTGCCTATGGTGCGCGAAATGTCGAAGCTGATCGGCCGCGCGAAGTTCGAAATCATCGTCGGCGCGGGCCATTTGCCGAACCTGGAAAAGCCCGACGTGTTGCGCTTGTTGATCGAAACCCATCTGAAGGAAGCTCTGCCATGAGTGAAGACAACGAGCGCAGCAAGCGCTTCACACAAGGCATGGCGACGCGCCGCTCCGTGCTGGGCGACGCGCATGTGGACCGCGCCAGCGCCGCGATGACAGATTTTGACGAACCGTTCCAGACCTTCATCACCGAGGGCGCCTGGGGCTCGGTGTGGTCGCGCTCGCAACTGACCAAGCGCGAGCGCTCGATCGTCACCATCGCGCTGCTCGCGGCGCTCGGTCATCATGAGGAAGTCGCGATGCACGCGCGCGCCACCGCCAACACCGGGGCTAGCGCCGAAGACATCCGCGAAGCGCTGCTGCATGTCGCCGTCTACGCCGGCGTGCCGGCGGCCAACACCGCATTTCGCATCGTCAAGAAGGCGTTTGCCGACATGGCGAACGCGGAGCGGGAGGAAAAGCGATGAGCGATCAAGGTTCGTTCTTCCAGCGCGATCGCGCCTGGCATCCGCCCGGCCTGACGCCGCAATACAAGACGTCGGTTTTGCGCTCGCCGCAAAAGGCGCTGATCGCGCTCGAGAACACGCTTTCCGAAATGACCGGACCGGTGTTCGGCCATTCGATGCTTGGCGAACTCGATAACGATCTCATCCGCAACTACGCCAAGACGGGCGATCCGATCGGGCCGCGCATTCTCGTTCATGGACAGGTGCTCGATGAAAACGGTCGTGGCGTTTCGGGCGCGCTGGTCGAATTCTGGCAAGCGAACGCGGGCGGGCGCTATCGCCACAAAAAGGAAACTTATCTCGCGCCGCTCGATCCGAATTTTGGCGGGTGCGGGCGCACAATCACCGACGAACACGGCTCGTACATTCTCCGCACCATCAAGCCTGGTCCCTATCCCTGGCCCAACGGCGTCAACGACTGGCGCCCGGCCCATATCCATTTCTCGTTGTTCGGTCCCGCTTTCGCACAACGACTCATCACGCAAATGTATTTCGAAGGCGATCCGATGATTTGGCAATGCCCGATCGTCTCGACGATTCCCGACAAGGCAGGCGTACAAACCCTGGTTGCCGCGCTCGATCGCAGCAATTCGATCCACATGGATATTCTCGCCTACAAGTTCGACATCATCCTGCGCGGACGCCGCTCGACGATGTTTGAAAACCGCATGGAGGGAAACTGATGGTCCAGGCGCTTCACCAGCTCAAGGAATCCCCTTCGCAGACCGCCGGACCCTATGTCCATATCGGCTGCACGCCCAATCATTGCGGCATCGAAGGCGTCTATCCATCGGATATTGGGGCCTTGATGCTGGGCCTAGGCGCGAAGGGCGAGCACATTGTCATCAAAGGCCATGTCTACGACGGTGCGGGCGCGCCGGTGAAGGATGCGCTGATCGAAATCTGGCAGGCGGATGCGGCGGGCCTTTACAATTCGCCCGGCGAAAAGCGCGGCAACGCGGACCCGCAATTTACCGGCTTTGGCCGGCAGGCGACTGACGGCTCGCATGGCGAATATCGGTTCGAGACGATCAAGCCAGGGCGCGTCCCCTTTGCCGACGGCCGACCGATGGCGCCGCATATTACGTTCTGGATCACGGCGCGCGGCATCAATATCGGGCTGCACACGCGGATGCATTTTGCTGACGAGGCCGAGGCGAACACGCAATGTCCGGTGCTGATGCGCATCGAGCACCGGCAGCGCTTGCCCACGCTTTTTGCAGCGCGCGAGCCGGGCGATGGCGCGCCGACATATCGCTTCGACATCCATCTGCAAGGCAGTCACGAAACGATCTTTTTTGACATATGATGGCGCAGAGATGACCGTTTCCGCGTTCGATCATCCGATCCTTTCCACGTTGCTCGGCGACGCCGAGGCTGCCGCGCATTTTTCGGTTCGAGCGGATATGGCGGCCATGCTGGCGTTCGAGGGCGCGCTCGCCAAGGCGCAGGCACATGTCGGGCTTATCCCCGTCGCCGCCGCGCAGCGCATCGCGCGACGCTGCGCGGATTTCTCGCCCGATATCGGCAGCTTGTCAAAGGGCTTTGCGCGCGACGGTGTCGTTGTGCCGGCGCTTATCAGGGGTCTACGCGCCCACCTTGGGGCGCCAGATGACGCGCACGTGCATCGCGGCGCAACGAGCCAGGATGTAATCGACTCGAGCCTCGTGCTGCGGCTGAAGCTAGTTCTTGGGCTATTCGAAAGACGGCTTCGTGCGCTTGTCGCGATGTTGGACACAATTGACCGCGAGCAAGGGGCCACGCCGCTGATGGGGCGCACGCGCATGCAGCGCGCCATGCCGATTGCCGCGTCGGACAAGCTGCGCGGCTGGCGCGAACCGCTCGTGCGCCATCTCGAACGGCTTACCGAATTGCGTCCGCGTGTCCAGGTCGTTCAGTTCGGCGGCGCGGTGGGCAATCGCACGGGGCTGAACGGCAAGGGCGAGGCGATGGTCGCAGAATTGGCGCGATTGCTGGAATTGCACGCCGGACCGTGCTGGCACGTCGAACGCGATGCGCTGGCTGAACTCGCGAGCTGGCTTTCGCTGGTTTCAGGTACGCTCGGCAAGATCGGCGCGGATATTGCGCTGATGGCGCAGAACGAGATCGGCGAAGTGAAGCTCGCGGATGGCGGCAGCTCGTCCGCCATGCCGCGCAAGTCCAATCCTGTCAGCGCCGAGGCGCTTGTTGCGCTGGCGAGGTTCAATGCCGCGATGCTTGGCGCGCAACATCAATCGCTTGTTCACGAGAACGAACGTTCCGGCGCCGCATGGATGCTGGAATGGATGGTATTGCCGCAAATAGTTGTCGCGACAGGCGCGGGGCTCAATTTGGCGACGAGGCTGTGCGAGGGGTTGCGCTTTGTCGGGCGCAAATAGGATCACCGCTGGGCGCCTCGTCCCTCTCCAGCGAAGCTGGAGAGAGGCGAGGCGCTCAATAGCGTCTGACATATTCCACGAACTCGCTATCCGCTTCATCGCGTTCGCCACGCGGGATTTTATCGCGCTTGACTTCGCGCCATCGCGCAGGATCGATCGCGGGGAAACGGACGTCGCCTTCTGGGGCAAGATCGACGTCAGTGATGTAAAGACGCTGTGCGATATGGATTGACTGGCGATAGATTTCGCCGCCGCCAGCGATGATAATTTCGTTGGCGCCAACGTTGCGTGCTACCTCGCGCGCCAGCGTTAAAGCCGCGGCGAGCGTCGGCGCGCTGATTACGCCGTCCGCCGTGAAGCCCGTATTCCGCGTAACCACAATCGTCTGACGTCCGGGCAACGGGCGACCGATCGAGTCATAGGTCTTGCGGCCCATGATTAGCGGCTTGCCCATCGTCATCGCGCGAAAGCGCTTGAGATCGCTTGATAGCTTCCAGGCGAGCATGTTGCCCACGCCAATTACGCCATTGCGCGCGACCGCCGCGACGATCGAGATCGGAACTTCGCTCAAACCGCCACCGGCGCCCTGATCGCTGGCCACGGCTCGTAGCCTTCGAACGCGATGTCTTCCGCCTTCACGTCGAACAGCGAGACGATCGGCGCCAGCTTGAGCTTCGGCAACGCGCGGGGTTCGCGCGACAATTGCTCGCGCGCCTGCTCGAAATGGTTGAAATAGAGATGCGCGTCGCCAAACGTGTGAACGAACTCGCCGACATCAAGGCCGCTGGCTTGAGCGACCAAATGCGTCAGCAAAGCGTAGCTGGCGATGTTGAAGGGCACGCCGAGAAACAGATCCGCGGAGCGCTGATAAAGCTGACACGAAAGCCTGCCGTTCACAATAGAGAACTGGAACAGACAATGGCACGGCGGCAGCTTCATTTTCTCGATGTCTGGAACGTTCCAGGCGGAGACGATGAGGCGGCGCGAATACGGGTTGCGTTTGATCTCGGCGAGGAGCCACGCGATCTGATCGTAAACCTTTCCGTCGGCGCCTTCCCAAGCGCGCCACTGCTTGCCGTAGACCGGGCCAAGATCGCCGTTCGCGTCGGCCCATTCGTCCCAGATGCCGACGCCGTTGGCCTTGAGATAGGCGATATTGGTGTCGCCTTTCAGGAACCAGACGAGTTCATGGACGATGGATTTGAGATGCAGCCGCTTGGTGGTGACAAGCGGAAACCCGGCGCGAAGATCGAAGCGAATTTGTCGGCCAAACAGCGAGCGGATTCCGGTTCCGGTGCGGTCGGGTTTTTCCACCCCGTGGTTCAGGGCTTCTTCAAGCAGATTGAGATAGGCGCGCATTTCCAAGAACCCGGCAAAACAACCAAACCGCTGTCATAAACGATTCGCGCACCGCCGCGTCGCCTGCCGCCCAAACGGCGACGACCCATGCTTCACAGCACGAATTAGTGGACGCTAACCGTCTGCAATTCGTGTTCCCAGGCGTTGGCGATTGCCGCATCCTTGGAATCGGTCAGCATGATCGGCGTGCCATCGGCGGCCAGAAGCGCGAACAATTGCAGGCCGGGGCGGATCGCCGGCGCCTGCGGGAACAGCCGCTGCGCATCTTCCGAACGGATCGTTTTCACATAGGCGATCGCTCCGTCGCCCAGATGTGCGAATTCGTTCGGCGTCATGACCGTGGTGCTGGTGATGGCTCTATTCATGACATTTCTCCTCAAATTGGCTGCCCTTTCGGACCCGCCAGATTTCGCGAACGCTCAGTCTCGCGATAAAATATTGATCTTCTTCACTTTTCTATCCGGCTGCGGGCGCGCCACATCTATCGACAACAACCCATGCGCAAGTTCCGCGCCAAGAACTTGCATGCCTTCCGCCAGCAGGAACGAGCGCTGGAACTGCCGCGCGGCGATGCCGCGATGTAGGTATTCCCGCGATTTATCGTCCTGCTGCCGGCCGCGAATCAGCAATTGGCTCTCTTCCTGCGTCACTTCGATCTGATTCTGAGCGAAGCCCGCGACAGCCAGCGTGATCCGCAGCCGTTCTGGTTCCGCGCCATCTCCGGCTATCCGCTCTATGTTGTAGGGGGGATAGCCATCCCCAGCGGTCTTCGAGACCTTATCGAGCGCCCGCTCGATTTCGTCGAAGCCGAGGAGAAACGGCGAACTCAGTGCAGCCACACGTACCATTTTCGAAGCCCTTTCGGCGCTTCACTGGCCAAGCCTTCGCAACTGAAGCGCCTTGCCAGCTTTGCGGTTTTGACCGGTCTGGGCGCAAAACCCGTTTCGGTCAGACCAGATATGGTCTCGCCGCAAAGCAGTTCAAGCCCGGCCTGTTAGTAGAAGTACGGCTGACCGGTGCGCTTTGTTTCAGTTGCCTTCGACATAAATCTGCGCCCAAAACATAAACCAATTGTTTACGGATCGGTGTGACGCCGCTACTCGCCCTTTACGGGATATTCGCCGTAACCTCACGAGATTCGCTTTTCATGGCCAAACCGCCCCTCGGCACAAAGCGGCAATGCCAAAGCTGCGGCGGCAAATTCTTCGACCGCGACCGCAGGCCGCCGGTATGTCCGAAGTGTGAGAGAGTGCTGGTCGAGGAAGCCGAAGCGCCTCCTCGGGCGCCCGCGCCGCCGCCCAGGGCCGCCAGAAGCGCGGCAAGAGCGACCAACTGGTCGAGCGAGCAGCAGGGCGCGCTCGACAAGGTCGGCCGTTGGCTGCGCTCGGGCGAGCCACAGGTGTTCCGGCTGTTCGGGTATGCCGGCGTCGGCAAGACGACGCTGGCGCGCCATGTCGCCGAGGGCGCGGCAAGAGATACCGCCTTTGCCGCCTTCACTGGCAAGGCGGCGCTGGTCATGCGCTCGAAAGGCTGCGTCGGCGCGACCACCATCCATGCGCTGATCTACCGCGCCAGCGACACCGAGGACGGTTCGCCGACCTTCAAGCTCAACCACGACGGCCCTGCCTCGAAGGCCGGCCTCATCGTCATCGACGAATGTTCGATGGTCGACGCGGACCTTGGCCGCGATCTCCTGTCGTTCGGCAAGCCGATCCTCGTGCTCGGCGATCCCGCGCAACTGCCGCCCGTCAAGGGCGGCGGCTATTTCACCAACGCCGAACCCGACGTGATGCTGACGCAGATCCACCGCCAGGCGGAGAACGATCCCATCATCCGCCTCTCCGAGATCGTGCGCGGCGGCGGCAAGCTGGAATACGGCGAGTATGGCGAGAGCCGCATCATCCGGCGCAGCGATGTCGACGCCGCCGCGGTGCTCGCCGCCGATCAGGTTCTTGTCGGCACCAACAAGACGCGGCGGCTGTATAACGCCCGCATCCGCGACCTCAAGGGCATCAAGGAGCCGCTGCCGGTGGCGGGCGATCGCCTCGTCTGCCTGCGCAACGATCGCGTCAAGGGCCTCATCAACGGCGGGCTATGGCGCGTCGAAACGCTGCACGCCATGCGCAAGGATTTCGTCCGCATGACCGTCTCGCCCGAGGACGAGGGCGGCCGCAACGCCCGCGTCTCCGTGCTCAAGCAGTTCTTCCTCGGCGGCGAAGCCGACCTGCCCTACCCCCTCCGACGCGAGTCCGACGAGTTCGACTTTGGCTACGCCCTCACCGTCCACAAGGCGCAGGGTTCGCAATGGGACAACGTCATGCTGTTCGACGAGAGCTACGCCTTCGGCGAGCACCGCGACCGCTGGCTTTATACCGGGCTGACTAGGGCGGCGAAGAAGCTGACGATCGTGCGGTAAAGAGCGGGCCTGCAAGGGGCGCGACGCGGCTTGGCGGACGGTCGCCCGCAGTGCGAACCCATCACATTTCTTGGCTCCGCACTTTGGTCGGCCGTTTCACGAAATCAAGCGCTTGGGCGCCAACTCGCGCACGTTTTTGATTCGATGGTCAACTCCTAATCGGGGACGCCATACGAATTCCCCCTTATGCCATTTTTACTTCGCTGGGCTCGCGCCAGGTTTCCTTCCGCGCTTTGCCGGCTGCGCGCGCCGTCCTAGCCGGGCCTCGAAGCGCGCGATGAAATCGGCCGCGCCGATCGGGCGGCCATTGGCGTGGCTTGTCTCGAACCCGGCCAATGCCGCTTGTTCGTCGCGCGACATTTCCATCAAGTCGGCAAAGCGCGCCCGCCCCAGAATCGGCGCGACGCTGACCAGCGCGTCGTCGCGGCCCGCCTGATGCGCCGGGACGCTCGAATGCGGCCAATCGCCCACGCCGCCGGCCAGCCCGGCGCGGACTGGATTGAAGGCGAGATAATGCACGGCGTTGAGGCAGTGCGCGTCGTCCATCGCCGCCGATGCGAACCGCGCCTGAAACAAATGCCCGGTCGTTCGCGCCCGCGCGTTGAAGAAAGCGGTGTAGCGCCGATGCGCCTCGCCGACAGCCCGCGATAGGCCCTCGGCGCTGGCCGGCGTCAGGATCATATGGACGTGGTTGGGCATCTCAAGATTCCATGGGGGAGTGGATAGCGGCCAGTCCTGGGAGCAGACTGAGGTTGCAAAATCCACTCAACCTGGAGGCGACCAATGTTACTCGTTCA
>JAYUFK010000309.1:0-10004 GCA_043739325.1 Methylocapsa sp.
ACAATCGCTTGATCGGTCGCGCCATCTCTGTGATCCTCGTCGCAAATCAGTTGTGACAAAGATCATAGTCGTTAATTAAGAGACGGAACACTAGAGGGCGTGAACTATCTCGTTGACGCGCAATTTGCGGCCTTCTCAATATTGCCGCTGAGAATGGGAGAGGCCGCTTCGACGGGCGAGGGAATCCACGACATACGCGCTGTGCCCTCGGATGAGGGGTTCGATGTGCAGTGGTATCCTGGTTCAAACCGTCAGACGCCGATGGTTATGCGGCCCGATCTCAAGCGCGGGCCGGTCGACCATAGCGTGTTTGTCACGCAATATTCGCTGTCCGCATTGAGAGACCGCAGACGCTCGCCGTTCAACGAGGCTCTCTTCATCGGCCGCCATTTCCCGCATCGCATTCTCATCGTGGTTCGCAACACGAGGACGGAAGTCACTGCGAACAACGTCGTCGCGAAGCGCGAGATCACCCTTGCCGAGCGAGCGCAAATCCTTGTCGGTGAATTGGGCGTTTCGGCGAAAATTGTTGAGGCGATCCCGCCGGACGAAGAGGCGAGGGTATGATAGGCGCGAATTCAAGTCGTTGGCGGTAGGGACGCTCGTTTCCGAGCGCCCCCCGCACAGATCCGAGCGAGCCCAATTCGGGCACTCGGCTCCTACCTCAGGTGTTTGACGGCAAAGCGCGCGCTTGGCCAAGGATGCACGATTTGCGGCTTGGGGAACGTCATCAAAGAGAATGCGGGCAGTCCCGATCGCTGCGGATTGACCATGAGGCCCTTGCGGAACGTACGGACCGCGCCAGCCCGCCATAGGCGTCCAACAAGCGCTCGATCCAGGCGCAGATCGGATCATCGGCTGTCAGCAAGGCGATCGGGCTGACCACGCGCGCCCACTGGAACGCTCCGAACACGGCATGATCGGCATAATTCGGCGCCGCGCCGGCGAGGTAGGGCTGGGCCGCAAGCGTGCTTCTCAACGGCGCCACCGCGCGGCGCAATGCCGCCAGCGCTTCCTCCAGCTCGGCCGCCAGCGCTTCGAACGTGCGCCCGAATGCCGCCTCGCGCGTCGTGCGGAAATAATCCCGGTCCTTGGCGTGCAGGATTGCCATGATGTCGGGCACGACCACGCGCGCGACCGCCGGGTGCAGGATTTCGCTCGACCATTGATTCACGAAGCGGGCGACCGCCCGCCCCTCGGCCGAGCCGAACAGCGACGGGCGATCGGGATACGTATCTTCAAGATGCTCGGCGATCAGCCAGCTCTCGTGCAGCCACATGTCGCCGTCGACGAGTACCGGAACCTTGCCCTGGCCGGACGCGGCAATCGCCTCTTTTTCGGTGAACCGCCATGCCACCGTCTCGACCGGCAGGCCCTTGTGGGCAAGCGCGAGGCGCGTGCGCCAGCAGTTCGGGCTGAACCTCAGATCGTCGTCGGCTCCGGCCAAATCGAATAGCCGCAGTGGTGCAGTCATGCGTTTGCTCCCGTCGCGTTGGCTGCGGTCTGTCCGAACAGCAGCGCGCGGGACTGCTCGCTCACCACCGGGGTGGTGTTGATCGTAGCCGCCAGCGCGTAGGCCCGTTCGACCGCAGAGCAGGCGCGGATGGTTTCGAACCAGCGCTTGAGATGGGGAAAGTCGTCGAGGTTCTGCTGCTGGCGCTTATGCGGCACGATCCAGGGATAGCTCGCGATGTCGGCAATCGAGTATTCCCCGGCGACGAACTCCCGATCCGCCAGCCGCTTGTTCAGCACGCCATAGAGACGGCTGGTCTCATTGAGATAACGGTTGATGGCATAGGGCAGTTTCTCCGGAGCATATTGCACGAAATGGTGGTTCTGCCCTGCCATCGGGCCGAGTCCGCCCATCTGCCAGAACAGCCACTGCATCACCTCGGCGCGGCCGCGGATAGCGGCGGACAGAAACCTGCCGGTCTTTTCCGCGAGGTATTGCAGGATCGCACCGGATTCGAAGAGGCTGATCGGCGCGCCGCCGTCGGCCGGCTCAGGATCGACGATCGCAGGGATCCGATTGTTGGGCGCGATGGCGAGGAACTCAGGTTTGAACTGGTCGCCGGCGCTAATATTCACCGGCAGAATCCGATAGGGCAGCCCGGCTTCCTCGAGGAAGATCGTTACCTTGTGGCCATTGGGCGTCGTCCAATAGTAAACGTCGATCATTGATCGGGCCCCTTGCGTGCCTGTTTTCGTGTGGCGGGAAAACTTGTCATCGCGCGGTCCGCCAGCGCCTGCAGCCGCTTCGGGTCGGGGTCAAGACGGACCAGCACGCGAATGGCGAAAACGGCGCCGAGCAACGCCGTCGCGTCCGCCGCGATATCGGTCTGCCGGTCTATCGCCCCATCGGCGACGGCGCGCCTGAGGCGCGCGGCGAAGAACGCTCCCACCTCGCCGAGACGCGCACGCACCAGTTGGCGGGCGGCGTCGGACATCGTCGCGCCGTCGAGCGCGGTGTTGACAAGAAAGCAGCCACGATGTTGTGGATCGGCCAGCGACATGGCGATCAGTTCGTCGAGAAAGCCGCGGATCGCGTCGAGCGGCGCGGCCAAGGCGGAAAGCCGGGCGAGACGCTCGACAAGCCCCTCGTCCGCATAGCGGCGCAGCGCCTCGACGAACAATCCGTCCTTGTTGGCGAAGCGGTGATAGAGCGCGGCGGTGCTCAGCCCTGTCGCCTGCGTCAGGTCGCGCAACGAAGTTCCCGCGTATCCGTTCTGCCAGAAAACGGACATGGCGCGTTCGAGAACCACATCGTCGGAAAGGGTGCGAGTTCGGGGCATCGGCCTTGCGGTGTGTCGGCAGCTATGCGATTAATAATAGAACGATCTATTTAAATCAACCGTTTCCTCGGCCCGCCACCGCCGGCCTTCCAATCCGGAGGTGCTGCGTGAACACCCCTCATCTGGTATATTTCGCTGACCCCATGTGTTCCTGGTGCTGGGGCTTTTCTCCGGTGATCGAGGTGATCACGGAACGGTTTGGGTCGGCGCTGCCCATCCGGCTTGTGTTGGGCGGTCTGCGTCCGGGCACCACAAAGCCGATGGACGCGCACGACCGCGAGGACGTGCGCAGCCATTGGCAGCACGTTCACGACGCGTCGGGGCAACCATTCGATTTCGGCTTCTTCAATCGCGACAGCTTCGTCTACGACACCGAGCCCGCCTGCCGGGCGGTGGTTGTCATGCGCCGTCGCGGCATGGAGACGGGACTTGCAGCGCTACGGCGCATACACGCCGCATTCTACGCCGAGAACCGGGACGTGACTGACGCCGACACGCTCGCCACCCTCGCCTCCGAGTTAGGTCTGGACTCCGAAGCGTTCCGCGCCGAATTCGCCGCCGAGGGAGCGACGCGCGAGACTTGGTCGGACTTCGCGATCGCACAGAACGCCGGCGTTCGCGGGTTTCCCACGATGATCGCGGCGACCGGAGAGGACAACGGCTATGCGCTCATCACCAACGGATTCCAGCCCGCCGGGCGCATCGTCCCGGCGCTGGAGCGCTGGCTTTCGACGGCCCAGGCGACCTGATTCAGCGACGCGGCGGCTTCGGTCGCCCGGACGCCCATCGCATCGTGTTCGAACATGCGGATAGGCAGACATACGCGCCAAGGCCGACAGATCAACGTGTCAAATGCTGTGAAGGCCTTGGAGTCCAGACCGGCCGATGGCGTACGCAAGGGTCCTAACAAACCCGCCGAATTGTACCACAGAGTACGCTATATGGACCCCGCCCGATTGCAACGGGTTTTGGCAAACTTTGGTCCAAGGTCACAACTGCTGACGTATATTCGGCTTCCTTATGCGGCTTGATAAATTGTTGCCGCGAGCCACAATGGATTTTCGCGCGCTTCCACCTCAACGGCGCCAAGGCATTGACCGAAGCCATGCCGGTCCAGACACCAGGTCCGGGAATGGACGGAGCGACCGTTTCGCCATCTTCTGCCAATCGTTGCAATTGCTAGGTGGGGCTCTCGTTCCTTTCGTTCGGGTTTGCCTTCAGGCCGCGCCGGCCGAAAGCTTGACGTCATAAGCGCTGTCGCTGGTGAGCAGGCTCCAGGCGGTGCGCGCGTTCTTGTTGGCGAGCGCCACGGCGACGATGTTGGGATGTCGCCGCTGCCGCATCTTGCCAAGCCACAGGCTTCTTGGATCCTGCTTTTCTCTAACGCGCCCGAGTGCGGCGCGGGCGCCGTGGATCAGCAAGGTGCGCAGATAGCGATCGCCACGTTTGCTGATGCCAAATAATCTGGCGCGGCCTTCGCTCGATCGTTGTTTGGGCACAAGGCCAAGCCATGCCGCGAACTGACGCCCGTTCTTGAAGGAGTTTCTGTCGCCGACTGCAGCGATTAGCGCTGTCGCCGTCACCGGGCCGATCCCTTCGACCTTGCCAAGACGCTGGCAGATCTCGCTGTTGCGATAGAGCTCTCGGATCTTTCGGTCGTAGCTCGCAACCCGCGCATCCTGTTTAACCAATTCCTCCCGCAGCTCTCCCATGAGCGACCGGAGAAGGTCATTGAGACTGCGGTCCTCTATGTCGCCGACGATCCTCGCCAGAGCGCGCCGCAGATTGCCAATGTCCTTTGCAACGACAATCCCGTGCTCCCCGAGAACAACGCCTTGCGACAGAACACCGCATTGGCCGCAAAGGCCGTCATCGCCAATGGGACCAAAACGAATGTGCGCGCTGGATTGGCGCGTGGCGAGTGTTCGTCCTGTGGTGGCGAGGTCAGCGCGTGGTTCTTCTGGGGCATGTCAGCGCCGGGGCTTCAAGTAGTTGACCACCGGAGTACGCCTCATTTTGCCGGACGAAGTTCGGCTTTGCGTCCGCTGCGCCCGGACTGTAGCAATCCCACTCCCAACAGGATCGCGATCATAGCCAGCACATGCAGCGGTCGAACGGCCTCGCCAACCCATACAGCGCCGATCAAAAGCGCAACCACCGGGGGGATGTATGTCACCCCCGAAGCAGCGATGGCCCCTAACCTATCAACGATGAAGTAGTACAAGATGTAGGCGATCCCCGTCCCGCACAGACCCAATCCAAGCACTAACCCCAGAGAGGCGCGCTGATCCGCGAATACATGTCCGATGCCACGTAGATCGGTCGTCACGAGTAGGACCAGCAACGCCAAGCCGATCTGATAGGTCGTTAGCGTCAGGGGCGACAAACCCAGGGGGCTGATGAATTTTCGGGCGTAGACAAACGAGCAGCCGACGCTGAGCGATCCCGCGATCATGTAGAGAACCCCGGCGGCGTTCACTTGACCAATGTCGCCGCTCCAAGGTTGTGCGATCAGCAACACTCCAAGGAAGCCCAGCAGCGTGCCCGCTATCGTAAGCCGGTTCAGCGGTTCCTCGCGTAGGAACAGCCAGGCCGTAACGAATGTGAACATCGGGATTGCTCCGCTGAGCATGCCGGCAACGCTTGAAAGCAGCAGGGCTGTGCCTTTGGCGAAGGCGAAGTAGTAGATGGCAGTCGCCAATAGCGCCATCACTAGAAAGTGGTGGACGTGGCGCAAGTGTCTCCAGCTCAGCGAACGGCTGGCGAGGGCGAAGATCAGGATTGGCAGGAAGCCGAACAAAACGCGCAAGACCACAATCTGCGACGGGCTGATCCAGGCCACCGCCCACTTCATGAAGATAAAATTGCTTCCCCAGATGACCCCGAGCAGGGCGAAGGCGGCGTAAGCCGTGTAGGCGGTCCTGTTCATAGCTCAAGTATCTCTGGGTCGAAGGCAGGCGTCTAGAACAGCTTTACAATCTCACTTCCAGCAGGCCATCCGCGCCCTCCTGCGCGTTCCCATACGCATGAGCAGCAGCTGTTGTGCTAAGGCTGTCACAGTTAGCAGCTAATCGACCGCGCTTTGCCAAAGCGGCGTCTATCGCGCAGGATGCGAGCTGCATAAGCTGGAGCGGCGGGGAGCGGCCAATGGACCTGTCGGGAGAAGCCTATCTTTTCAATCTTTCGATGTTGGCCGTGACGTTCGCGGCAGTTTCCGTCTTCGTAATGCTGATGCGTCAGACGATGGGCGGAAGGCTTTCCAACTACGACATTTACCTGGTGACCGCATATGTGTCGCAGGGATTTGTTCTCGCATTCTGCGCGATCATCCCGTCCGTGGTTGCCGACTTTGTCCATATTTCAGCAACGTCCTGGGGGATCGCGAGCGGCCTCGCGGCTGTAATTCTTGGAACGTCAAGGGTCTATCTCCAGAGGTTGCGAACGAAAACAGGCAACCACACGCTGCCTCCGTTCCTCATCGCTGTTTACGCCTTTCAATGGGTGTTCGTCGCGCTTTTGGCGGCGAATGCCGTCATACCGGCGTTGCGATTTGCAGGTCCCTTCAAGGCATCGCCGACGCTTTCTTTGGCGGTAGTGATGCTGGCATTTGTCCGTCGCATCGCTTCGCTATTGGGCGACCAGCCCAGTGCGGACTGGGACCCGCAACGGGCGTGAGATGTGCGCGTTTGAAAGGCACACAGCTATGCTCGTCGAGACTGCGCAACGCGAATACCGCACCTGGATATACGATAGTCGACGCTGGCGGCATTACGTGCCGCGGCGGGACGATATCGTCATCGTGACATACCCGAAATGCGGCACGACCTGGATGCAGCGTATTGTCGGCCTGCTCATTTTTCAGACCCGTGACCCCAAGCCGATCATGCAGGTTTCTGCTTGGATTGATCGCCGGTTTCCTCGACCCATCGAGGATGTCATTGCTCAGATCGAGGCTCAGAAACACCGTCGTTTCCTGAAGTCGCACCTGCCGCTCGACGGGTTGCCTTTCTACGATGACGTCAAATATATCCATGTCGCAAGAGACGGCCGCGACGCCTGCATTTCGTTCCACAATCACGTCATTGGCTACACGGATCAGGCGCTTGATCAACTGAACAAGGCCGGCATGGAGGACGAAACGATTGGACGCCCTTACCCCTGCATTCCAGTCGATCCCCGCAAATTCTTCCACCAATGGATCACGAGAGGCGAAGTGCCCGGCCACGAAGAGGGCTCGCCCACCGTTTCCTTTTTCCAGCTTGAAAAGACATGGTGGGAAGCCCGCACCAGACCCAATGTATTGCTGGTCCACTACAACGACCTAAAGTTTGACCTTTCGGCCGAAATGCAACGGATCGCCGATTTCCTCGACATATTCGTCCCCTCGGACTTATGGCCCCAACTCGTCGACGCAGCTGGTTTTGAGGCAATGCGACGCGATGGGGATGTTCTGATGTCCGAGATTGCAGCATCATTCAAGGAGGGCAGTCGTGGCTTCTTCTTTAAGGGCACCAACGAGCGCTGGCGCGGTGTTTTCTCCGAGGAAGATCTCGAACTTTACGAGGCGAAGGCCGAAGCGATGCTTGCGCCAAAGTGCGCCCGTTGGGTCGCGCGGGGCCGCGCACACTAAGGCGATCCTGCCCTGACATAGAAAACCAAGCACTTGTTTCCCGCACATTTCCTGTCCGCGTGAGCAATCTCTGCTCCATCAGCATCGGGGCAGCACGCTTTCTGCGACCTGGCGCGAGCCATGCGGGACATGACGGGCAACATGCCATCGCTACCCGGCGTCTTTCCTGATTATTCGGCCCCAAAGACCCGCCTTTGCCATGGCGGGGAAAAAATACGGACCCCCGGCGCGACAAATGTCCGAAATACGAAGTCGCCCCATGGGGGTAGGTGCGTTGGCTTCACGTGGCGGACGTTAGGTGTCATGATACAAAGCTCGGGAGCGCGGGCGACTTGTTCGGGGCTGTCCCAAACATAAAATCGAGGCTGTCGCCGCGAAAGCTCCGGCCGAAACTTTGGGGAGCAGCCTCAATGACCGCCTTCAACGCCGTTCGCTTCCGGGTCAAGCCGGGACGTGATCAGGAATTTCTCGACGCGCACCGAAACGTCGCGCGCAATTGGACCGGCTTGAACAAAGTCAATATGATCAAGACCGGCGACAGGACCTATTGCATCATTGCCGAATGGGTGGATATGGCCGCCATGGCGGCTGCGCGCCCAAACATGATCGCGACGCTTGACACTTTCCGCGACACGCTCGAAGACCTAGGTGGCGGCCTTGGCCTCACTGATCCGGTGTCGGGTCCTGTTGTTCTCGAATTGAAATAGACGCCTCGCGACGCAGCTACGTTAACATGGCGAGCTATTGATCTCCAGGCGCTTCACGCTTTCCGGCAAGCCAGAACGTCCCGCTCTGGGATGCTGGATAAAACAGGGAGGAGATCATGCACGCAGTTCTGAGGACTTATTCTGGCAAGGGAGCGAAGGAGCTGTTCGACATCCTGGAGAAGCACTCGAAAGACATCGAGAAGCTACTTCGCTCAGTAAAGGGCTTCGTCGGCTACTCGTTGGTTCGCACGTCTCATGGGGGCTTCTCGGTATCAATTTGCGAGGATAAGGCGGGCACTGACGAGAGCCTCGAAAAGGCGAAGGATTGGATTAAGCAGAACGCAGCCAGCGCGGGCGCGAGCGCCCCTGTCGTCACAGAGGGCGCTGCCATTCTCCATCTGAAATAGCGCGACCCAGTAGCAACGTGCGAGGCCGCATCGGTTTGCCGCCTCGCCCTTATGTTTCTCTAATTGGACTGACGAACTGTCGCGCCAGTATGCCGTTTCGATTACAGCAAGAGGAGGAAAAAATGCGTGTTTTGAACTGTGCTATTTGCGCCTTGGTCCTATCCAGCGGACTAATTGGCGCAGCCCATGCCCAGTCGGCGAAGGACGCCATCGCAGCTCACAATGCGGAGTTCGTGAAGGCATTCAACGCCAAGGACGGTGCCAAAGTGGCCTCCTTCTACAGCGAGGACGGCGCTGTATTGCCATCAAATGGTTTGCGTGTGGACGGACGCGCCAACCTTCAGAAGTTTTGGCAAGGTGCCGCTGACGCCGGCTTGACTGGCCTGACGATCACCACACAAGAAGTTCAAGAGAGTGGAAACTGGGCATCCGAGATTGGGACTTTTACGTTAAAAATCCCCGACAAGGATGGAAAGCTCACAAATGATGTCGGCAAGTTCGTCGTCGTACATAAGAAAGAGGCGGACGGAAAGTGGTATTTGTACCGTGACATTTGGAACGACGATCCGCCGAAAGCGCAGTGACAGAAATCTGATAACCAACTGCCGTGGGCGGCCACCGAGGCGCACATCTTGCTGCCATGCGCAGCGAGGGCCTGCGCCTCGAAAGTCCTTGTCTCAGATTTGGTAAAGAAACGCCGGCGCACCCCACAGCGTCTGGTACGTCTTTCGCTATGCGAAATCTCTCGCAAAAATCCATGAGTGCCTCTGGGTCCGTCAAATAGACCGTGCTCATCGGCATGCGGATTAACAAGCCTTGGAAGGCCCAACAGTGGTGGCCGGTCTTCACCACGATGCCACGAATGCTGAAGGAACTGGAGAGCGCGCCGCCTGACACGGGTTTTCTCGGCCGCACTGCTCTCGGCATGACAACCATGGTCCAGCATTGGCGGAGCTTCGACCACCTGGAGCGATAAGCCAGCGACACGGTTTGTCTCGGCAGCATGGTTTGGCTTGAGTGCGCGTTGCAGGAGCTGATACTGGGGCGCAGAGACAACGCGAACGAAGACGTGCAGGTACCTGCACAAAGAAAGACGGACCGGTTGCTTCAAAGCGAAACCCACGCAGCGGGCTCCCGCAAGCCCGTCTGGTTCGCACTGGATGACACGAGGCCGCTCGCGTTCTTGACGACTGAGCGCAACGCCGTCGTCGCGCCGATCCATCCCAAGGCCATGCCGGTGATCCTGGATGACGGCTCCTGCCAGGGAGGCACTGAGGCTGCAACGACCCCTGCTGGATGATGCGCTGCGTATCGTCGCGCGTGGCCAGAAGCAAGATGCCTACCCCGGCGGAAATGTTCTGACCCCTGCAGCAGGGGAATCGGGTGAAGGATTCAAGCGGCAATTAGGCTCGCGAGATAGTCGTCGTCCCAAGCGGCGGTTTGGCGTTTGAGGCGCGTGGAATCCTTT
>JAYUFK010000310.1:0-3601 GCA_043739325.1 Methylocapsa sp.
GGGCGCGACTTTGATGGCCGCGCGCCGAGCGTCGTTCGCCGAACGCTCAGCATATCGCCGGGGCGCACCGGTTTAGCCCAGGAAATCTCATCAACGCCCGGCGCACCCTGGCTGCTCGAACGATTGAGAAAATGATCGCATGACATGCGCATCAGCATCGCCGCCGTGTGCCAGCCAGACGCGATCAGGCCGCCCGTCATCGTCGTGAGCGCGGCGGCCTCGTCGAGGTGGAAGACTTGCGGGTCAAACTGGCGGGCGAATTCCTTGATTGCATCCGCTGTGACGATCGTCGCGCCATACTCGATCGTCTCGCCCACGGCAAAATCTTCAAAAAAAAGGATGTCCATCAGACTTCCCTTAAGGTCAATTGGCGAATCTGAAGTGCAACACGTCGCCGTCGGCGACGAGGTAGTCCTTGCCTTCCAACCGAAACTTGCCCGCGTCGCGCGCGCCCGCTTCGCCGCGCGCTTCGACATAGTCTTTGTAGGCGATCGTCTCAGACCGGATAAATCCCTTCTCGAAGTCGGTGTGAATGACCCCCGCCGCCTGGGGCGCGCGAGAACCCTTCTCCACCGTCCACGCCCGCGCCTCCTTCGGCCCGACCGTGAAAAACGTCACAAGATGCAGGAGATCGTAGCCGGCGCGGATCACGCGGTTGAGGCCGGGCTCGCTGAGACCAACGGCGTCGAGATAGTCCTTCTGTTCGGCGATTGGCAGGATCGCGATTTCGCTTTCGATTTTCGCCGAAACAACGACGGCGACGGCGCCCTCCTTGGACGCCTGGCCGCGCACCAGTTCCGAGAAAGCATTGCCTTTGTCGGCGCTGGCTTCCTCGACGTTGCAGACGTAAAGCACCGGCTTCGATGAAAGCAGCCCGAGCGATTGAAACAGTTTGCGCTCCTCGCCCGCGACATCGGCGGCGCGGGCCGGGCGTCCTTCGCGGAGTTCGGCGAGGCATTTGTTGGCCAGCGCCAGAATCTCTTTGGCCTCTTTGTCACCGCCTTTGGCTTTCTTCTCAAGCTGCACGATGCGGCGCTCGAGACTGTCGAGATCGGCGAGCATCAATTCGGTCTCGATGGTCGCAATATCCGAGAGCGGATCGATGCGTCCCTCGACATGGGTCACGTCGCCGTCTTCAAAGCAGCGCACAACGTGGGCGATAGCGTCGCATTCGCGGATATTGGCGAGAAACTGGTTGCCCAGACCCTCCCCCTTCGAGGCGCCCCGCACAAGACCGGCGATGTCGACAAACGTCAGCCGGGTCGGGATGACTTCCTTCGAGCCAGCGATATCCGCAAGGATCGACAGGCGTGGATCCGGCACCGCGACATCGCCGACATTCGGCTCTATGGTGCAGAAAGGATAATTGGCGGCCTGCGCCGCCGCGGTCTGGGTCAGGGCGTTAAACAGGGTGGACTTGCCCACATTGGGCAATCCGACAATTCCGCACTTGAAACCCATGAGCAAATTCCGCCATTCAACGCTGCTGTCAGCGGCCCTCATTGCGGGGCGGCGGCGAAAAACGCAAGACCGGGGCGGCGGCGCCTCTACCGCATATTGCCAGTGTGGCCGAGCGAGTAGCGCCCCGGCTGCGGCCAGACAGTTAACCCGTGCGGCATGCCGCCGACCGGGATCGTTTTGACCGCGCCGTCACTGGTGTTGATCGCGTAAACCGCGCCGTCGTAGCGCGCCGAAAGCCACAGCGTTTGACCATCCGCGCTAATATTGCCCATGTCGGGGCTGCCGCCATTGGGAATGGGCCAGACGGCGACGATTCGGCGCGAGGCGAAGTCCAGCACGGCGATGCTGCCGGAGCCGCGATGCACGCCGGCGATATTGTGCGTGCCGCGATTAGTGACGTAGAGACGCTTGCCGTCGCGGCTCGGGTAGAGGCCATGCGTGCCAACGCCGGTCTTGATGAAGCCGGTTTCCTTGAACGCGGCGCCGTCGATGACCAGAACGCCGTCGCCAAGCATGTCGGCGATGAAAAACGCCGAACCGTCGGGCGCAATGCGAATGTCCTGCGGCATGTGGCCCGGCGTCAGCCGCAACGTGCCGATCAGTTCGCGCCGGTTCATATCGACTTTGACCAGCGCGTCGCCAAATTCGCAGGTGAAGATGGCGTAGGAGCCGTCGCTGGCGAAATCGGCGTGGTTGATTCCAGGGCATTGTGGCGTGTTGACGTATCCCTGCAACTCCATCGTATGGGGATCGCGAAACTCCAGCCGCCGCATGGCTTCGGCGACAATGATCGCGGAGCGCCCGTCGGGCGTAAAATACATGTTGTAGGCGTCATCGACTTTGAACGATGCGCCCGGCTTGCCCGTCTTGGGGTCGATCGGCGTCAGCAGGCCATGCGCGCCGGGGCCGCTGACATCTCCTGTCACCCAAAGCGTCTGCAGGTCCCAGGACGGGACGATATGCTGCGGGCTGGCGCCGGCAGCGAAGTGATCGACAACCTGCAAGGTTTCGGGATCGATGACATCGACCTTGCCGGTGATGTTGTTGGGCGCATAGACCCGCGACAGCGCACCGGCGACCGCCGGGCTGAAACTATTGGCTCCGATTTCGGAATAGACGTTTTTGGCGTCGACCAAGGGGGGAGTCGCGGATTTGGCGTCGGCCAGACGAAAAACGCCGGGATCGCCGAGTTCATATTGCGCGAGCTGGATGAAATCGTCCGCGCTGCGTCCGCCTTCGACCAGGCCGCGGCACAGCGCCGCGCATTGGCCGGCCGTGACGCAATAGGTCGAAACCGGGAGCGATTCCGCGCTCCCCAACAGAGAATCCGACCCGGCGCCCAGGCACAGCGCAAGCAACAGAAAACGCAACGACGGGAACGCCATGACGGGGGATCAACCAAACCTTCGGCGCCGTCGCCAGCGCCAGCGCGCGTATTCACAATTCGCCACAATCATCGCGCAACGCGGATGAAGGCTGGATGAACGGATATTAACCGGACGACGCAAATTCGGCGCCAGCGCGCCTGTATCAATGCGCTTCATCCCAGTTGCCGGCGGCGCGCGCATCGACCTGCAACGGCACGCTGAGCCTCAGCGCCGGCAGCGGCGCCTCGCTCATCACCTTGGCCGCGAGCCGCATCGTCGCCTCGATCTGGCCTTCCGGCGCCTCGAACACCAGTTCGTCGTGCACTTGCAGCAGCATCTGCGCATCGAGCTTGTCGTGCGCCAGCGCGCCGTCCATGCGGATCATGGCGCGGCGGATGATGTCGGCGGCGGAGCCCTGGATCGGCGCGTTGATGGCGGCGCGCTCGTTGAAGGCGCGTTCCGACGGATTGGCCGAATTGATGCGCGGGAAATGGCACTTGCGGCCGAAAATCGTGCGCACGAAGCCGTCGGCGCGCACTTGTTTCTTGGTCGCCTCCATATAGTCGCGGATACCGGGAAAACGCTCGAAATATTTCTTGATGTAGGCGCCCGCCTCTTCGCGCGGGATGCCAAGCTGGTTGGCGAGGCCGAAGGCGGAAATGCCGTAAATGATGCCAAAATTGATCGCCTTGGCGCGCCGCCGCACCTCGCCCGGCATGTCCTTGATCGGCACGCCGAACATCTCGGAGGCGGTCATCGCGTGGATGTCGAGA
>JAYUFK010000311.1:0-3598 GCA_043739325.1 Methylocapsa sp.
GAGTACGACCTTTGGTACATCGACAACTGGTCGCTGACCCTCGATCTGCGCATCCTCTGGCGCACCTGCTTCGAAGTCGCGCGCCAGAACGCGTATTGAGCGGATACGGCGGTGAAGGAAAGGGCCGAGACGCGCGCATGCGCCAGATCGCCTATCACGACGCCATTTTGCGCGGCGCGGGCGCGCTGACGCCGGGCGACGTTCTGGGAGCCGCTTCGTCTGAGTTCAAGATAAGCAGCAGTTCCGAGACACTCGAGCTTGCCGCTGCGCCGGGCTGGTCCTTCCCGGGCGTAGCTTTCTGATCATTTGCCGCCGCAGACTCGACAGGTCGCGCCGCGACCGGTCGATTACGAAGATCTTCGAAAAACCGTCTTTGCTCGCCGACCCTTGACCATTGTTCAAGTTGTTCAAGAGTTTCGAGCTTTCTGCGCCGGCGTGCAGCGTAAACAGCGGCGAGTAGCCAGATTGCAATAGTAAGGATCAGTGTAACCGCGCCCCACGCGACTATGGGTGAACTTGTCTGTTGTGCCTCAACAGACAATTGCAATAATTCGAGAATTCGCCAAAAATCCATCGCCGCCGCGCTCCAAGATCGACCTTTATACGCTGAAACGATTAAATGAACTTAACTTCGATCTCGCATGCTTGGTCACGATGGCAGATTGCAGAAGCGAGCGCGTCATTGAGTTTTTGGCCGCCATCTATACTTGGTGGACCCGTCATTACTGGCAATCAGGTATGAATAATTCCGTTGAAGTAACCGATGAGCCAACCGCTCGCAAGCGAGGGAAGGCGGAGTCGGCGCGTTGCGGTATCCCGGTCACGCTGAACATAAAGCGTGGCGTGAAACCGATTTGGTCGCGCGGCCGTGGTTGCCAAATTGCTAACGCGCGGAACTTCGCTCCGAAAGCTGTCGAGAACTCCGAGCGTCCGCCCGCAGAACCGGTTTGCGCGGTTGCAAACCGACGGCGAGCGAAATAGACGAATCAAAGCGCGAGAGTCTCACCTTCTCAAGGGCGCGAATACGACGACCAACGGCGGGACTCGACGCTGAAGACTTTGCGGCTGCTTAACGAGGTTCGGGTAACGTGCGCCGCCAGCATTCCGGACTGTTGCATCGGCATGAGGCGCGCCTCGTTGAATTTCTCGTGCGCCGCATACCCCAGGCGCTGGCCCCTGACCACCTCACCCTTATTGGATTGGCTGGCGCATCGCTTGCTGGCGCGTCCGTCGTGGCGTGCCACCTCTCGCGTTGGTTTCTCGTCCCGTATTGCCTTGGACTGACCATCAATTGGTTCGGCGATTCGCTCGATGGCGCCCTCGCCCGTCACCTGCATCGCGAGCGCCACAAGGCGGGTCTGCTGATCGATCGGTGCTGCGACATTCTATCGTTCGTCATCATGATTCTTGCTTTGGGCCTTTCTCCATTCCTTCCCTTCATATGTTCTCTGATGCTTGTCGCGGCTTATCTCATCCATATCGCTTATGGCCTGATGCGCACAATTGTCGATGACATACAGTTCGTTGGACTCGGCGGAATTGGCGCGACCGAAGGTCGGCTATTTATGGCCCTTTGGGCTATCGTTCTCAGTCTCCTCAATATCGATCTGTTTTCGTCCCGATATGCCGGCGTTGCGATCTTCGAACTGATATGTGGCGTTCTGCTGGCTGGCATGCTCGGTCTCTTTGCAGGCCGAGTGATTGCCGATGTCCGCCGCGTCGATGCGATCGAGAACGCAAGAAGTCTGTCGCGGGCGGGTCAGGGCGAAAAAGTTGTGTCGATTTCGCTGCGTCGGGACCTGGGCGCCGCCTCGGGCGCTGTAGGCGATAAAGCGCCGCAAACACCGTAAGAGCTGTTATGGCGAGAAGCGGGTTCCACGGCGCTGGCGGCTCGCGAATCTGGACGGTCGAGCGGCCGGCGCTTCAACTGGACCAAATGCCGTGAGGCTCGCCGCCATCGAAAACCGATTATCGCCATCGAGGAAACGAACGCTTCAATGCTGCGCTGGCCGGTCCATGAGTTTTAAACCGCTCGAAGCAAGGTGGCACGTACTGCGCCTCTTTCGTTTGGGAGTGCGCGAGGTTGTCTTGGGTCTGTGCCTTTGCATCGCTCCAGCGAGCGCGATCACGTCCCAATCCGGACCAGCAAATTGCGCTCTGCCCGACCCGCCCGCATGTATCGACAAGAGTTCAACATATGACGACAGCCGGGCTATCCTCGACTGCAAGACGGACATTACAAATTACATAGCGAGCGTCGAAGCTTATCGAACCTGCCTGGAAAGCGGAGCGACTCGGGCGATCCTGGAAGCCAACAAGCTTATCGATCTGTTCAAAGCGAAAATGACCGCCAAACCGACCCCGCTGGCGCCGCGAAGCGTATCTCACGTTTCCGGTCGCCCGCTGCGGCTCAACGGCTCCAGCGGCCAGTTGCAATTTTCCTTTCGAGACAGCGTCTTGCGGATCGAAAAATTGACTTTGGCCGGAAAAGTCATTTCCGATCCAGCCAGGTCTTGCGAGATCAGCGTTGTGAGCGAAGCGCCGCTGGAAGCCAGCAGCCTTGGCCATCCCGATGGCTTGGCGCGGTATAAGGCGGATTTCCCCGCCTGCTCGTTTAGTTTTGACGTCGTGGACGGCGCCGTCCTCTTGCCCCTACAGTCGAGCGATTGCGTTTTTCAGGCTGCCGATTGCGAGGCAAACCCCGGGGGTCTTTGGGGCCCCGAGGCGACAGACCTGTCGAGAAACGCCGACATATACAAAAGAGAGGTCTCGCGGGCAGAAGCGCAGATGAACTTATACATTGGTGGGCTTAGCGCGGGCGTGAAGGATGTTAAACGCCTCGATGGGCTGAAGAAAGAGCAAGCCGACTTTTTATCGAGGCGCTCTCAAGTCTGCAGTCGCTATGACGATGAGAGCGTGCACGGGTTTTGCTCGCTGCAAATTACATTGGCGCGGGCGGCATTCCTGAAGGCCCGTCTCGAGGCGCTGCCTGACGCTCCCGCCAGAAACCCGAAGCGCTAATCTAGGATAAAATCTAAAGCACGATATTTCAGCGCTTTAATGTCCGTTGCGTTTCCCGACATCGGGCGACACGGATGTCTCGACTTCACAAGTTGTCCGCGGGCGCATGCAAACCCGGCGGTGATCGCCACAACGCAACGCCGCGCGATGGACCTCAAGCCGCCGCGGTCTTGTCTTCGCATCGTCGTCACCGCGTCATCGAAACTTTCGATTAATCATCCCGTAACGGTAAGGCAAGCCGCTCTGCCAGAACGAACCGCTGGGACGCAATTGCACGCCAACGCCGTCGGTTTGGTAAGTGGGGCCTTTCGATAAGGGAAATGGAAGTCACGAGACTTCAGACTCGAAACGTCGCGGCGATAACTGGTCGATCTGAGGCAATCATGGTGAGCAAGATCGAAGACTTTGGAAAATACGACAAAATTGCGCTGCGTTCGCGCAAGTTATGCTTGCCGTCCGTAGCGGCAATGCTTGCCGTTGCCTCCATCGACTTCCTGCTGATCGTCCTCGCGAGCCTCGCCTCCGACTATCTGTACCAGCTGTATTTCTACGACGGCGCGGAATACGCCAGCGTGGC
>JAYUFK010000312.1:0-9881 GCA_043739325.1 Methylocapsa sp.
CCACGTCGACTTCACCATTGAAGTCGAGCGTTCGCTGCGCGTCCTCGACGGCGCCGTATGCGTGCTCGACGGCAACCAGGGCGTCGAGCCGCAGACCGAAACCGTCTGGCGCCAGGCCGATAAATATCATGTGCCGCGCGTCGTGTTCGTCAACAAGATGGACAAGATCGGCGCCGACTTCTTCCGCTGCGTCGATGAAATCAGGACGAAGGTCGGCGGCCGCCCGGTTTGCATTCAATTGCCGATCGGCTCCGAGTCGAATTTCAAGGGCATCATCGATCTCTTGCGCATGAAGGCTGTCGTCTGGGAAGACGAAGGTCTCGGCGCGAAATATCACGACGAGGAAATTCCCCCCGAACTGCTCAAGCAGGCCGAGGAATATCGGCACATTCTGATTGAAGCCGCGGTTGAGCTCGACGACGAAGTCATGGGCGAGTATCTCGACGGCAAGTTGCCCAGCATCGAGACGCTGAAACGCCTGATTCGCAAGGCGGTTCGCTACATCACCTTCGTTCCCGTCATGTGCGGCTCGGCGTTCAAGAACAAGGGCGTGCAGCCTCTGCTCGACGCGGTCGTCGATTATCTGCCCTCGCCGATCGATCGCGAAGCGATCAAGGGCATCGACATGGACACTGGCGCCGAAGTCCTGCGATTGCCCCGCGATAGCGAGCCGTTCTCGATGCTCGGTTTCAAGATCATGGACGATCCGTTCGTCGGCACGATCACCTTCTGCCGCGTCTATTCCGGCAAGATCGAATCCGGCACCACCGTGCTCAATTCGACCAAGGACAAGAAAGAGCGCGTCGGCCGCATGTTGCTGATGCACGCCAACAACCGAGAAGACATCAAGGAAGCCTATTCCGGCGACATCGTCGCACTGGCGGGCCTCAAGGACTCGCGCACCGGCGACACGCTGTGCGACCTCAACAAGCCGGTCATCCTGGAAAAGATGGAATTCCCGGAACCGGTCATCGAAATCGCCATCGAGCCGAAGTCGAAGGCGGACCAGGAAAAGCTCGGCGTCGCGCTGGCGAAACTCGCCGCCGAAGACCCGTCGTTCCGCGTCTCCACCGATCAGGAATCCGGCCAGACCATTCTCAAGGGCATGGGCGAACTGCATCTCGACATCAAGGTCGACATTCTCAGGCGCACCTACAAGGTCGACGCCAATATCGGCGCGCCGCAGGTGGCCTATCGCGAGAAGCTGACCAAGCGCACCGAGATCAACTACACCCACAAGAAGCAGACCGGCGGCACCGGCCAGTTCGCCAAGGTCACGCTGGTGTTCGAGCCGTCCGAGCCGGGCGCGGGATCGTCGTTCGAATCCAAGGTCGTTGGCGGCTCGGTGCCGAAGGAATATATTCCCGGCGTCGAAAAGGGCATCAACAGCGTCATGGGCGCCGGCATTCTCGCGGGCTTCCCGGTTGTCGACGTCAAGGCGACGCTGATCGACGGCGCCTACCACGACGTCGACTCGTCGGCTCTCGCCTTCGAAATCGCGGCGCGCGCGGCGTTCCGCGAGGGTCTGCAAAAAGGCGGTTCCGTGCTGCTTGAGCCGATCATGAAGGTCGAGGTCGTGACGCCGGAAGAGCACACCGGCTATGTGATGGGCGATCTTCTGTCCCGCCGCGGCCACGTGCAGGGTCAGGACATGCGCGCCAACGCTGTCGTCATCAACGCGATGGTGCCGCTGGCCAACATGTTCGGCTACGTCAACAACCTGCGCTCAGGCACGCAGGGACGCGCCAACTTCACGATGCAGTTCGATCACTACGAGCAAGTGCCGCCGAGCGTGGCGAAGGAAATACAAGAGAAGTTCAAGTGAGGCATTCGCCTCGAATCTAGTGCAAACGTCTATCTGATCACGAAGTCGACAAGGAGTCCGCAATGGGCAAGGAAAAATTTTCGCGCAACAAGCCGCACTGCAACATTGGCACGATCGGCCACGTCGATCATGGCAAGACGTCGTTGACGGCCGCGATCACCAAGGTTCTGGCCGAGACCGGCGGCGCCACCTACACGGCCTACGATCAGATCGACAAGGCGCCGGAGGAGAAGGCGCGCGGCATCACGATCTCGACCGCGCACGTCGAATACGAGACGAAGAAGCGCCATTACGCTCACGTCGATTGCCCCGGCCACGCCGACTATGTGAAGAACATGATCACCGGCGCGGCGCAGATGGACGGCGCGATCCTCGTTGTTTCCGCCGCCGACGGCCCGATGCCACAGACTCGCGAGCACATCCTGCTCGCTCGTCAGGTCGGCGTTCCCGCGCTCGTCGTGTTCATGAACAAGGTCGACATGGTCGACGATCCGGAATTGCTCGAACTCGTCGAACTCGAAGTGCGCGAGCTGCTTTCCAAGTACGATTTCCCCGGCGACGATATTCCGATCATCAAGGGTTCGGCTTTGATGGCCCTCGAAGGCAAGCAGCCGGAGATCGGCCACGATTCCATCCTGAAATTGATGGATGCGGTCGATGCCTATATTCCCCAGCCGGAGCGTCCGAAGGATCAGCCCTTCCTGATGCCGGTCGAAGACGTGTTCTCGATCTCGGGCCGCGGCACCGTCGTCACCGGCCGCATCGAGCGCGGCATCGTCAAGGTCGGCGAAGAAGTCGAGATCGTCGGTCTCAAGGACACCGTCAAGACGATCGTCACCGGCGTCGAAATGTTCCGCAAACTGCTCGATCAGGGCGAGGCTGGCGACAACGTCGGCTGCCTGCTGCGCGGCACCAAGCGCGAAGACGTCGAGCGTGGCCAGGTTCTCTGCAAGCCCGGCTCGGTCAAGCCGCACACCAAGTTCACGGCCGAGGCCTACATCCTCACCAAGGACGAAGGCGGCCGTCATACGCCGTTCTTCACCAACTACCGTCCGCAGTTCTATTTCCGCACGACCGACGTGACCGGCATCGTGTCCTTGCCGGAAGGCACGGAAATGGTGATGCCAGGCGACAACGTGACCATTCAGGTTGCGCTGATTGTTCCGATCGCGATGGAAGAGAAGCTGCGCTTCGCCATCCGCGAAGGCGGCCGCACGGTGGGTTCGGGCGTCGTCGTTTCCATCACTGAGTGAAGAATCGACGGAAGAGACCGGACGGGGAACGCCTCCGTCCGGACCGACCAGGGAATTGATCAATGAATACGCAAAATATCCGCATCCGCCTCAAGGCCTTCGATCATCGGGTGCTTGATGCCTCGACGAAGGAAATCGTTTCCACGGCCAAGCGCACGGGCGCGCGGGTTCGCGGGCCGATTCCGCTGCCGACGCGGATTGAGAAGTTTACGGTGAACCGCTCGCCGCACGTCGACAAGAAGTCGCGCGAGCAGTTCGAAATTCGCACGCACAAGCGGGTTCTCGACATCGTCGATCCGACGCCGCAGACGGTCGATGCTTTGATGAAGCTCGATCTGGCCGCCGGCGTCGACGTCGAGATCAAGCTCTAGGGATTTAGCGGGCGCCTCTTCGCGAAAGCGAATGCACCCTGAAGGAATAACGCCATGCGTTCAGGCATAATAGCAAAGAAGCTGGGCATGACCCGCATCTTCACCGATGCGGGAGATCATGTTCCGGTCACCGTTCTGCAGGTCGAGGGTTGCCAGGTTGTGGCCCATCGCACCGAGGACAAGAACGGCTACACCGCTTTGCAGCTCGGGATCGGGCGCGCCAAGGTCAAGAACGTGTCGAAGGCCGAGCGCGAGCGCTTCGCCATCGCCAAGGTCGAGCCGAAGATGAAAATCGCTGAGTTTCGCGTCGCCGCCGACAAGATGATTCCGGTTGGCGCTGAAATCACCGCCGATCATTTCGCCATTGGACAGTTTGTCGATGTCACCGGCGTGACAATCGGCAAAGGTTTCGCCGGCCCGATGAAGCGCTGGAATTTCCGCGGTCTTCGCGCCACTCACGGCGTCTCGGTCTCGCATCGTTCGCACGGTTCGACCGGCGGCCGTCAGGACCCGGGCAAGACCTGGAAGAACAAGAAAATGGCGGGCCATATGGGCACCGACCAGGTGACAACGCAGAACCTGCGCGTTGTCCAGACCGATGTCGAGCGCGGCCTCATTTTGGTCGAAGGCTCGGTTCCCGGCCATGCCGGCGGCTGGATCGCCGTTCGCGACGCCATCAAGAAGCCGCTTCCCAAGGAAGCGCCGCAGCCCGGCAAGTTCCGGGTCCACGCCGAGCCGGTAGCGGCCGAGCCTAAGGGAGCCTGAAGAACATGAAAGTCGACGTCACGTCGATCAGCGGAAGCGCCGCTGGCTCTCTTGAGCTAAACGAAGCCATTTTTGGCCTCGAACCGCGTCAGGATCTGATTGCGCGCATGTTACGCTGGCAGCTCGCCAAGCGTCAGGCCGGCACGCATGCAACCCTTGGCCGCGCGGACATCCACCGCACCGGCAAGAAGATGTACAAGCAGAAGGGCACCGGCGGCGCCCGTCACGGCTCGGCGCGCGTGCCGCAGTTCCGCGGCGGTGGTCGCGCGATGGGCCCGGTGGCGCGCTCGCATGCGCATGACCTGCCCAAGAAGGTGCGGGCGCTGGCCTTGCGTCACGCGCTGTCGGCAAAATTCAAGGACGGCGGTTTGGTGATCTGGGACAACGCGCATCTGGCCGAGTCCAAGACCAAGACGCTGCGCGAATCCTTTGACAAGGCTTCGCTGAAGAGCGTGCTGATTATCGACGGCGCGGTCGTCGAGGCGAACTTCGCCCACGCCGCGCGTAATATTCCCCATGTCGATGTGCTGCCGGTGCAGGGCATCAACGTATACGACATCATCCGCCGCGAGAAGCTTGTGCTGACCAAGGCGGCGCTCGAAGCGCTGGAGGCGCGTTTCAAATGAACAAGGATCCGCGCCACTACGATACGATCGTCTCGCCCGTCATCACGGAAAAAGCGACGATCGCTTCCGAGAGCAATCAATTCGTCTTCAAGGTGCGCCGCAACGCCACCAAGCCGCAGATCAAGGCGGCGATCGAGAGCCTGTTCGATGTCAAGGTGACAGCGGTCAACACGCTGATCCGCAAGGGCAAGAACAAGGTTTTTCGCGGCGTTCGCGGCGTCCAGCAGGACGTCAAGAAGGCGGTCGTCACTTTGGCTGACGGTCACCGCATCGACGTGACTACTGGGATCTAAGGACAAGACAATGGCTCTCAAGACATTCAAGCCAGTCACGCCCGGCCTTCGCCAGTTGGTGATTGTCGATCGCAGCGAGCTCTACAAGGGCAAGCCGCTCAAGGCGCTGACCGAAGGCAAGTCCGAAAAGGGCGGCCGCAACAACACCGGGCGCATCACCGTGCGTTTCCGCGGCGGCGGTCACAAGCAGACCTACCGCATCATCGATTTCAAGCGCCGCAAGCTTGATGTCGCGGCGACGGTCGAGCGGATCGAATACGATCCCAATCGCACTTCGTTCATCGCGCTGATCAAGTACGCCGATGGCGAGCAGGCCTACATCATCGCGCCGCAGCGCCTGAATGTTGGCGACTCGGTCGTCTCCGGCGACCAGGTCGACATCAAGCCGGGCAACGCGATGGCGCTGGCCAACATCCCGGTGGGCACGATCGTCCACAACGTCGAGATGAAGATTGGCAAGGGCGGCGCGATCGCCCGCTCGGCCGGCGGCTATGCGCAGATCGTTGGCCGCGACCAGGGTTATGTTTCCCTGCGCCTCAGCTCGGGCGAGACGCGCTCGATCCACGGCCAGTGCTTCGCCACGGTTGGCGCGGTGTCGAACCCGGATCACATGAACGCCTCGATGGGCAAGGCGGGTCGTCATCGCTGGATGGGTCAACGCCCGCACAATCGCGGCGTCACGATGAACCCGGTCGATCATCCGCACGGCGGCGGCGAAGGCCGCACCTCTGGTGGTCGTAACCCGGTCAGTCCGTGGGGCAAGCCGACCAAGGGCAAGAAGACTCGCAGCAACAAGTCGACGGATAAATTCATTGTCGCCTCGCGGCACGTCCGCAAGAAGAAGGGCTAAGCCATGGCGCGTTCAATCTGGAAGGGCCCGTTCATCGACGGCTACCTCCTCAAGAAGGCCGATACGGCGCGCGGAACAGGGCGCTCCGACGTTATCAAGATCTGGAGCCGCCGCTCGACCATCCTGCCGCAGTTTGTCGGCCTGACGTTCGGCGTTCATAACGGCCACAAGCACATTCCCGTGGCCGTCAGTGAAGAAATGATCGGTCACAAGTTCGGCGAATTCGCGCCAACCCGCACGTTCCACGGTCACACCGCGGACAAGAAGGCGAAGAGAGCTTAATTTCATGTCCAAGCAAGCGACCCCGCGCGCCCTCGGCGATCATGAAGCCAAAGCGACTGTGCGCATGTTGCGCGTCAGTCCGCAGAAGCTCAACCTTCTCGCGCAGCTCATTCGCGGCAAGAAGGTTTCGGCCGCCCTGGCGGATCTGGAATTCTCGCGCAAACGCATTTCGACCGAAGTGCGCAAGGCGCTGGAATCGGCGATCGCCAACGCGGAAAACAATCACAGCCTCGATGTCGACGATCTCGTCGTCGGCGAGGCCTATGTCGGCAAGGACATGGTGATGAAGCGCTTCAGCCCCCGCGCTCGCGGCCGGGCCGGACGCATCGAGAAGCCATTTTCGAACTTGACCATCATCGTGCGCGAAGTTGCGGCGAAAACGGCTGAAGCAGCGGCCTGAGGAGATTTAGATGGGTCAGAAGATCAATCCAATCGGGCTGCGTCTTGGCATCAACCGCACCTGGGACTCTCGTTGGTTCGCCAACAAAGGCGAATACGGCAAGCTCGTCCATGAGGACATGAAGATCCGCGAAGTCCTGATGAAGGGCCTCAAGCAGGCGGCGATCTCCAAGATCATCATCGAGCGTCCGCACAAGAAGTGCCGCGTCAATATTCACTCGGCTCGTCCGGGCGTCGTCATCGGCAAGAAAGGCGCGGATATCGACAAACTGCGCAAGATCGTCTCGAAGCTGACGGCTTCGGAAGTCGCGATCAACCTCGTCGAAGTCCGCAAGCCGGAAGTCGACGCGACGCTGGTCGCCGACTCGATCGCGCAGCAGCTCGAGCGCCGCGTGGCGTTCCGCCGCGCCATGAAGCGCGCCGTGCAATCGGCGATGCGTCTTGGCGCCGAGGGCATCCGCATCAACTGCTCGGGTCGTCTGGGCGGCGCGGAAATCGCCCGTCTCGAATGGTATCGCGAAGGCCGCGTGCCGCTGCATACGCTGCGCGCTGATGTCGACTACGGCGTCGCCACCGCGCATACCGCTTATGGCACTTGCGGCATCAAGGTCTGGATCTTCAAGGGCGAAATCCTTGAGCACGATCCGATGGCCCAGGACAAGAAGCAGGCCGAAGCCGATCACTCGGGTCACAATCGTCCGCCCCGGCGCGAGCGCGAACCGCGCGAGCACGCCTGAGCATTTTGAAAGTTTACGACCATGATGCAACCCAAGCGCACCAAATTCCGCAAGGCCTTCAAGGGCCGCATTCGCGGCGTCTCGAAAGGCGGGTTCGAGCTGAACTTCGGTCAGTTCGGCCTGAAGGCGCTCGAGCCGGAGCGCGTCACCGCGCGCCAAATCGAAGCCGCCCGTCGCGCGCTGACGCGTCACATGAAGCGCGCCGGTCGCGTCTGGATCCGGGTGTTCCCCGATGTTCCAGTGTCAAAGAAGCCGGTGGAAGTGCGCATGGGTAAAGGCAAGGGCGCGCCCGAGCTTTGGGTCGTGCGGGTTGCGCCGGGCCGCATCATGTTTGAAGTCGACGGCGTTCCCGCCGAACTGGCGCGCGAGGCGTTTACGCTCGCCGCCGCGAAATTGCCGATCAAGACGCGCTTCGTTCAGCGCATAGCGGAATAGGGGCGAGCCCATGAAATCGAAGAACCGCCTCTCGGATCTCAAGGTGATGACCGAGGACCAGTTGGCCGATGAGGCCTTGGCGCTGAAGAAAGAGCAGTTCAATCTGCGCTTTCAGCGCGCCAGCGGCCAGTTGCAGAACACGGCGCGGGTTCGCGTCGTCCGGCGCGATATTGCCCGCGCCAAGACACTCGCCTCGCAGAAGCGCGCGGCCAAGACCAAGACCTGAGGACAGGACTCATGCCGAAGCGAATTCTTCAAGGCGTCGTCGTTAGCGACAAGCAGGAAAAAACTCTTGTCGTGAAAGTCGAGCGTCGTTTCACCCATCCGCTGCTCAAGAAGACCGTGCGCAAATCCAAGAACTACCATGCGCATAGCGAAATCAAGACGCACAAGGTTGGCGACACGGTTTCGATCGAAGAGACGAAGCCGATTTCCAAGCTGAAGCGTTGGATCGTTATCGCCGACGCGACTGCCAAGGCCTGAGGGACGTAAATCCCGAGGGTATTTCACTTAAGGGGGCGAAAGCCGCCTTCAGACGTAGTCCAGTCCTCAACTGAGGAATGGAAACCGTTCTGACGAGAAAGGCGAATTGTTATGATTCAGATGCAAACCAATCTCGACGTCGCCGACAATTCCGGCGCGCGTCGCGTGATGTGCATCAAGGTGCTTGGGGGTTCCAAGCGCCGGTATGCTTCGGTCGGCGACATCATCGTCGTTTCCATCAAGGAAGCCATTCCCCGCGGCCGCGTGAAGAAGGGCGACGTCATGAAAGCTGTGGTCGTTCGCACCGCCAAGGATATTCGCCGCGCTGACGGATCGGTGATCCGCTTCGACTCGAATGCGGCGGTGTTGATCAACGCCCAGTCCGAGCCTGTGGGCACGCGTATCTTTGGACCCGTGCCGCGCGAACTTCGCGCCAAGAACCACGTCAAGATCATTTCGCTCGCGCCAGAGGTGCTGTGATGTCGGCCAAGATCAAGAAAGGCGACAAGGTCGTCGTCCTCGCGGGACGCGATAAGGGCAAGACCGGCGAAGTCACCGCCGTCAACCCGACCGCGCGCCGCGCCATCGTCCAGGGCGTCAACCTCGTGAAGCGCCACACGCGCCAGACGGCGCAGACCCAGGGCGGCATTATTTCCAAGGAGGCGACGATCGATCTGTCCAATCTGGCGATCGTCGACCCGAAGACTGGCAAGCCGACGCGCGTCGGCTTCAAAACTCTCGATGACGGCCGCAAGGTCCGCGTCGCTAAGCGTTCCGGAGACCTGATCGATGGCTGAGGCAAAATCCGACAAGGGCGCCAAGGCGTCCAAGGGCGACAAGACGCCCGCCAAGACTCCCAAGGCCGAAAAGCCGGTCGAAGCGAAAGTCGCCAAGGGCAAGGCTAAGCCGGCGAGCGGCGAAGCCGCGGCGGCCGGACCGGTTGCGGCCGTGCCGAAGGATTACGTCGCGCGCATGAAGAAGCTTTATCGCGACGAGATCGTGCCGAAGCTGGTAGCGGAATTTGGCTACAAGAATGCGATGCAAGTGCCGCGCCTCGATAAGATCGTTCTCAACATGGGTGTCGGCGAAGCGGTCAACGATACCAAGAAGGTTGCTTCGGCGGCTGCGGATCTGGCGTTGATTGCTGGGCAAAAACCGATTGTAACCCGCGCGCGCAAGGCCATCTCGACCTTCAAGGTGCGTGAGAACATGCCGATTGGCGCGAAGGTCACTTTGCGTCAGACTCGCATGTATGAATTCCTCGATCGTCTCGTCACCGTGGCCCTGCCGCGCGTGCGCGATTTTCGCGGCCTCGACCCGAAGTCCTTTGATGGGCGCGGCAACTATGCTCTGGGCGTCAAGGAGCACATCATTTTCCCCGAAATCGACTACGACAAGGCGGAATCGATGCTGGGCATGGACATCGTGGTTTGCACGACGGCCAAGACCGACGCGGAAGCGCAAGCTCTGCTGCGCGCTTTCAACTTCCCGTTCCGGCAGTGAGCTGAACCCTCAGACGCGGAAATGCGAGGCATAAATGGCTAAGAAGAGTGCAATCGAGA
>JAYUFK010000313.1:0-9874 GCA_043739325.1 Methylocapsa sp.
TCCAGCGCTTTTCGGTCTTCTGGTCGATCAGCACGGCGTGGCGCTGCGAGAAGGTGCCGCGCTCGACATCCTGGCCGGACAGGCGGACCCCGAAGCCATCCTTCACCAATGTGCCCCAGGCCAGCGATTCGGCCGTAGACCAATCGACACCCTGGCCGGTTTCGATCATTTCGCGCCGCCGCGCCATCAGCCGGTCCAGCGTCTTGTGTAGTGCAAATCCGGTCTGCACCGCAGTCACGCGGCGGCCAACCTCCTTCAGGACATCGATCTCGACGCCGGTCTTGCCGCGCCGGTCGCCTTCCTCGGCAACGTGAATTTGGGACCATTTGCCATCCAGCCAGTCGGCCTTGTTGGGCTTGTAGCCGTCGGCCAGCGCCAGCTCGGTGTCCAGATGGCTGCGGACATCGGTGCCCATCTTGTCGAACTCGGCCGCGCTAAGCACGCCCTCGTCCTGCAGCGACTTGGCGTAAAGGCTCACCACGCCGGGATGCGAGCGGATGCGCTCATACATGAGCGGCTGCGTGAAGGACGGCTCGTCGCCTTCGTTGTGGCCATGTTTGCGGTAGCAGAACATGTCGATGACGACCGGCTTGTGATAGCGCTGGCGGAATTCGGTGGCGATCTTGGCGACATGCACCACGGCTTCGGGATCGTCGCCATTGACGTGGAAAATCGGCGCCTGGATCATACGCGCGATATCGGATGGATAGGGCGATGAGCGCGCAAAGCGCGGCGCGGTGGTGAACCCGATCTGATTGTTGACGATGAAATGGATCGAGCCGCCGGTGCGGTGGCCGCGCAAGCCGGAGAGGCCGAAACACTCGGCGACGACGCCCTGCCCCGCAAACGCCGCGTCGCCGTGGATCAGTAGCGGTAGCACTTTGACTCGCTCGATATAGTCGTTGAGCTGATCCTGCTTGGCGCGCACTTTGCCGAGCACGACCGGATCGACGATTTCGAGATGCGAGGGATTGGCGGTCAGCGACAAATGCACATTGTTGCCGTCGAACTCGCGGTCCGACGAGGCGCCCAGATGATATTTGACGTCGCCCGAACCCTCGACCGCATCAGGCGAAGCCGAGCCGCCCTTGAACTCGTGGAAGATGACGCGGTGGGGCTTGCCCATCACCTGGCTCAGAACATTGAGACGGCCGCGATGCGCCATGCCGAAGCAAATCTCCTTCACTCCAAGCGCGCCGCCGCGCTTGATGATCTGCTCAAGGGCCGGGATCATCGCCTCGGCGCCGTCAAGCCCGAAGCGCTTGGCGCCGGTGTATTTGACATCGAAAAATTTCTCGAAACCCTCGGCTTCGACGAGCTTCCCGAGGATGGCGCGGCGACCCGCCGGGGTGAAGCTGATCGCCTTGTCCGGCCCCTCGATGCGCTCCTGCAGCCAGGCTTTTTCCTGCGGATCGGAGATGTGGACGAATTCAAAGCCGATGGTGTCGCAGTAGGTGCGGCGCAGGATGGCGAGCATTTCGCGCACGGTGGCGAATTCGAGGCCAAGCACCTTGTCGATAAAAATCTTGCGGTCGTAATCGGCTTCCTCGAAGCCGTAGTTCGAGGGATGCAGCTCCTCGTGATCCTTCTGAGCTTCAAGCCCGAGCGGATCGAGGTTGGCGTGCAAATGACCGCGCATGCGATAGGCGCGGATCATCATCAAGGCGCGCACGCTATCGCGGGTCGCGCGCTGCAGGTCGGCTTCGCTTGTCTTGCGTCGATCGGGCGCCGCCTCTATGGCGCGCAGCTTGTCGGCGACGGCCTTTTCGGTCGCCGGCCAATCGCCATCGAGCGCCGAGATCAGATCGCCCTTGGGCGTTTGCGGCCAGTTGGGCTTCTCCCACGAGGCGCCCGCCGCGATCTTCTCGACGCTGGCGGGATCGTCGCCGAGCCCGGCGAAGAATTCGCGCCAGCCCGGTTCAACCGAGTTGGGATCCTTCTCGTAACGCGCCTGCATGTCCTCGATAAAAGCGGCGTTGCCGCCGTAGAGGAACGAAGTCTGCAACAGCGCCTGATTGAAATCCTGCCGTGTCATCGAAGTCTTCTCCGACCTAGTGCGCCTTCAACAATTCAAGTAGCGTCTTGCCCAGCCGCGCCGGCGAGGGCGAAACGCGAATGCCCGCGGCCTCCATCGCCGCGATTTTGTCTTCCGCGCCGCCCTTGCCACCCGAAATGATGGCGCCGGCATGACCCATGCGGCGGCCGGGCGGCGCGGTGCGTCCGGCGATGAAGCCGACGACCGGCTTGGAGCGCCCGCGCTTGGCTTCGTCCTTGAGGAATTGCGCGGCGTCTTCCTCGGCCTGGCCGCCGATTTCGCCGATCATTACGATCGACTTCGTCTCGGGATCGGCGAGGAACAATTCCAGCGCATCGATGAATTCCATGCCCTTGACCGGATCGCCGCCGATGCCGACCGCTGTGGTCTGGCCGAGGCCTTCGCGCGTCGTCTGGAACACCGCTTCGTAGGTCAGCGTGCCCGAACGCGAGACAATGCCGACGCTGCCGCGCTTGAAAATGTTGCCCGGCATGATGCCAATCTTGCATTCGCCCGCGGTCATCACGCCGGGACAATTAGGACCGACAAGGATCGATTTCGAGCCCGACAGCGCACGCTTGACCTTGACCATGTCGAGCACCGGAATGCCCTCGGTGATGCAGACGATGAGCGGAATTTCCGCCGCGATGGCTTCGCAGATCGCATCCGCCGCGCCGGGCGGCGGCACGTAGATCACCGACGCATCGGCGCCGGTCTGCTCGCGCGCTTCGGCGACGGTGTCAAACACGGGAAGATTGAGATGCGTCGAGCCGCCCTTGCCGGGCGAAACACCGCCGACAATTCTGGTGCCATAGGCGAGCGCCTGCTCGGAATGGAACGTGCCGTTCTTGCCGGTGAAGCCTTGGGTGAGGACTTTGGTTTGGGAGTTGATGAGAATGGACATGCGGGCTTTCGGTCGCTTGATGATTTAGTGGACTCGGAACGGGTTTTCGCAACGGACGACGCCGTACATCTGTCCGTGATTCATATCTTCGCTATAGAGCACCGCCGCCCCTAGCCGTTCGGCGGCAGCCACGATCACGCAATCCCAGTAATGAAGTTGATAGCGCTGGTGCACGATCATCGCGCTTTCGACAATTTTGCGATCAATCTCGATCAACGGAAACAGGAAGAAACGATCGATCCATTTTATCGTTTGCTCGTAGTTCAATGGATGGGTCATCTTTTTCCGGTTCTGCACATTGTGGAAGAACTCGCCGATTACCTGCGTTGAAATGCCGAAATCCTCATCCTCAATTATGTCATGTGCGCGCCGGTATTTTTCAGGATGATCCTCCCGACCCGTGGCGGCATAGATCAACACGTTAGTGTCGAGAAAGACCTTACCGCTCATAAGTCTCCTCGCGGCTGAACTTCCAATCCGGCCCCATCCGTCCTTCCGAAGTCTCCATCAAGCGCAGCAATTCCCGACGAGCTTTGGCAATCTTTTCGTCTCGGCCGGCAATCTCCGCAAGGTAGTCGCGCACCATGGCATTGACTGTCGTGCGCTTTTGCGCCGCCACAAGGCGCACTTTTTCCAAGACACCTTCTTCAACAGCGAGAGTTATATTTTTCATGATCCACCTCCGTTACACAGTATATGTGTAACTGTGTGGAACTTCAAGCGCCTGGCGCGGCTGTCCACTGTCACGACGCCGCCTTCACCGCCCCGACAATCTTCTGCGCCGCGTCATCCAGATCGTCCGCCGGGATCACGTTGAGGCCGCTTTCGCGGATGATCTTCTTGCCGAGCTCGACATTCGTGCCTTCGAGCCGCACGACAAGCGGCACTTGCAGGCCCATTTCCTTCACGGCGGCGATGACGCCTTCGGCGATGATGTCGCAGCGCATGATGCCGCCGAAGATATTGACGAGAATGCCCTTGACGTTCGGATCGGCGGTGATGATCTTGAACGCCGCTGTCACTTTATCTTTCGTCGCGCCGCCGCCGACATCGAGGAAGTTGGCGGGGCTTTCGCCATAGAGCTTGATGATGTCCATCGTCGCCATGGCGAGGCCGGCGCCGTTGACCATGCAGCCGATCGAGCCGTCGAGCGTGATGTAATTGAGGTCGTGCTTGGACGCCTCGATTTCCTTGGCGTCTTCCTCGCTTTCGTCGCGCAACGCGGCGATATCGGGATGGCGCGAAATCGCATTGTCATCAAACGAGATTTTCGCGTCGAGCACCTTGAGCTGGCCTTGCGACGTGACGATCAGCGGATTGATTTCCAGCATCGCCATGTCCTTGGCGATGAAGGCGGCATAGAGTTGCGCGATGAGCCGCTCGGCCTGCTTGGCGAGATCGCCGGCGAGGCCGAGCGCCCGAGCGGCGGTGCGGCCGTGATGCGGCATGATGCCGGTCGCCGGATCGATGGAGAACGAATGAATTTTTTCCGGCGTGTGATGCGCGACGTCCTCGATGTTGACGCCGCCTTCGGTGGACACGACGAACGCGACGCGCGCGGTGACGCGGTCGACCAGCGCCGAGAGATAGAACTCCCTGTCGATCGCCGCGCCTTCTTCAACATAGAGACGGTTGACCTGCTTGCCGGCGGGACCGGTCTGCACGGTGACGAGCGTCGCCCCGAGCATTTCCGCCGCATTGGCCTTCACTTCCTCTACGGAGCGCGCAAGGCGCACGCCGCCCTTGTCGCCCGCCGAGGCTTCCTTGAATTTCCCCTTGCCGCGCCCGCCCGCGTGGATCTGGCTTTTCACAACCCATAGCGAGCCGCCCAGCGCGTTGGCGGCCGCGACGGCTTCGTCCGGCGTAAACGCCGCGGCTCCCTTGGAAACCGGCGCGCCGAACTCGCGCAACACCGCTTTGGCCTGATATTCGTGGATGTTCATGAGGAAGCTCGTTCAGGAGGCCAGGGCGGGATTGATGACCTTGCAGGCGTCGATCAGGGTCTGCACCGACGCGACGGACTTGGCGAACATCGCCTTTTCCGCTTCATCGAGCGCGATCTCCATGATCCGTTCGACCCCGTTCGCGCCGATCACGACGGGCACGCCGACATACATATCCCTAACGCCGTACTGGCCGGTCAGATGCGCGGCGCAAGGCAACACCCGGCGCTGATCCTTCAGATAGGACTCGGCCATGCTGATCGCCGAGGCGGCGGGGGCGTAGAAAGCCGAGCCGGTCTTGAGCAGATTGACGATTTCGCCGCCGCCCTTGCGCGTGCGCTCGACCATCGCATCGACGCGCGCCTGCGTCGTCCAGCCCATCTTGATCAGATCGGGCAGCGGCACGCCGGCGACGGTGGAATAGCGCACCGAGGGGACCATGTCGTCGCCGTGGCCGCCGAGCACGAAGGCGGTGACGTCCTCGACCGAGACCTTGAATTCGTCGGCGAGGAAATGGCGGAAGCGCGAGGAATCGAGCACGCCAGCCATGCCAACGACCTTATGGGCCGGCAATCCGCAAGCCTTTTGCAGCGCCCACACCATCGCATCGAGTGGGTTGGTGATGCAGATGACGAAGGCGTCGGGCGCGTGGGCCTTGAGGCCGGCGCCGACCGAATCCATCACCTTCAGATTAATGCCGAGCAGATCGTCGCGGCTCATGCCGGGCTTACGCGGCACGCCGGCGGTGACGATGACCACGTCGGCCCCTGCAATGTCGGCGTACGAGCTGGCGCCGGTGAGACGGGCGTTAATACCGTCGACGGGGGCGGATTCGGCCAAATCGAGCGACTTGCCCTGCGGCACGCCATCGACAATATCGAACAGGACGATGTCGCCTAATTCCTTGAGGGCCGCGAGATGGGCCAGGGTGCCGCCGATCTGGCCTGCCCCTATCAAAGCGATCTTCTTACGCGCCATGGATTTATCGTCCTTGAGTGTGTTGATCGATAATTATTCGTCGTCAATGCGTCGTTAGCGTCTGCTATGGCGCAATCGACGTGTTTATTTCAAGCTAGTCTTTTGGCTCTGGAGCCGGGGCGGCCGCCGCGGGAATCGCAAATCCACGACGATTACCTTTTCTTATCAATAAAATAGCAGTATTTTTGGTTAGCATACGATTGGATTTCGACTCGCGATATTTGCATTTTGAATGACATACTTTGTAATTTGTAACGTCGCTTTTTCGATATCGAACAAGACGGAACGGTGAGAAAAGCGGCGGCGCGTGAGCTGTTTTAGTCCGCGCCCCAGCGGTCAGTTCTGATAGGAATCACGCCCGGCATGCGCCGAGCTGTCTGTTTCCTACCGGCTCGACTGGATGTGGTTGCGCACCACCGGATAAACCTGGCTCTCCCAGCGCCGCCCGCTGAAGACGCCGTAATGGCCAACGCCAGCCTGCATATGATGCGTCTTCATATATGGGCGAAGGCCGGAACAGAGATCCTGGGCCGCCAGCGTCTGCCCAACGGCGCAAATATCGTCCTTTTCGCCCTCGACGGTCAAAAGGAAGGTCTTCTTGATCGCCCTCGGCTCGATTTTCCGGCCCTTGAAAGTCATTTCGCCCAACGGCAGGGTGTGCTGCTGGAACACTTGCGCGACGGTTTCGAGGAAAAACTCCGCGCTGAGGTCCATGATCGCGAAATATTCCTTGTAGAACTCGCCAATCGCATCGGCTTTCGCGTCGTCGCCGCGGACCCGGCTTTTGAACAGATCAGCGAATGATTTCGCATACCGCTCGGCGTTCGTGGTCATAAACGCCGAAAGCTGGACAAAGCCCGGATAAACCCGCCGCCCCGCGCCCTCGAGTCCGGCGGGCACCGTGCCGATCAGCTTATCACGAAACCACTCGATCGGCTTGTCCTTGGCGAGATCGTTGACCTTGGTCGGCGATACGCGCGTGTCGATCGGACCGGCCATCAACGTCAGGCTGGCAGGCTGGGTATTGCCGCCCTCCTGCGCCAGGATCGCCGTCGCGGCCAAAGCCGAGACCGCTGGTTGGCACACCGCGATGATATGGGTTTCCGGCCCGATATGCCTGACGAAGTCGATGATATGCTGGGTGTAATCCTCAAGGCCGAAATCGCCAGCGTGCAGCGGGACGTTGCGCGGATTGACCCAGTCGGTGACGTAGACGATGTGGTCTTTGAGCAAAGCGCGGCTCGTGCCGCGCAGCAAAGTGGCAAAGTGTCCCGACATCGGCGCCGCCAGCAGAACGCTCGGCTCGTCCGCGCTACCGGCTTTGGCAAAGCGCAACAATTTGCAGAACGGCGTGTAAAAAACCTCGCGTTGCTCAACGGGCACGCGCTCGCCGCGCACTTCGATCTCGGTGATTTCGTAGTCCAAGCGGTCGTGGGTAAAGCCTGCCAGGGCTACCAATTCGAACATCGCGCTGATCGGCCGCCACGGCTTTGCCCACGAAGCCGAAGTACGTTCTTCGAGGAACTGGCCGGCATTGGCCGCCATCTGACGGATGCGGTCACCCGCATTGGCCATCGCCTGATACGAATCATGCATCATGCGATGCGGCCCGCTGGAACACGGGCAGGCAAAGCAAACGACGTGCCACTGGCACATCAATTGCTAAGTATTCCAGAGCTTTCCCGCGAGGATCGGCCGACACAATGGCGCGAACAACGCTCAGCCTGAGCAGCAAGAACTACTCGTCCTGGTCGCTGCGCGGCTGGTTGATGGCGAAACTCGCGGGGGTGGATTTCGACGAAGTCATCGTCGCGCCCGATAATGCCGATGCGCGGGCGGAAATATTGCTGCTTTCGCCGTCGATCCTCGTGCCGTGCCTGACCTGGCAGGGCATAAAAGTCTGGGATACCCTGGCGATCGGCGAATTTCTCAATGAAATTGCCCCGAAAGCAGGCTTGTTGCCCAAGAATCAATCAAAGCGCGCGCATTGCCGCTCGATCTGCGGCGAGATGCACTCGGGCTTCACTTCGCTGCGGCAAGCGCTGCAGATGAACATCAAATCGTATTTTCCAAAATTCAAGATCTGGTCAAAAGCGCAGGCCGACATCGAGCGCATCAAGACGATCTGGCGTGACTGCCAGCAAACCTACGGCGGCCCGTTCATGTTTGGCGTAATATCGATGGCGGATGCGATGTACCCGCCGGTCGTCAGCCGCTTTCGCAGCTATGATGTCGCGCTGGATCGCGCGTGTCAGGCTTACGCCGACAGGATCTGGCATTTGCCAGCGATGGTCGAATGGCGCGAGGCGGCGCTGGCGGAACACGACGAAATCGAGGAGCTGGAAGTGGAATTCTAGAAGGACGCTCGCTCCACGGCGCGAAATAGGCTAAGGATGGGGGATGAGACTGAAACAACCCAAGAACACCAATATCCGCGTCGGTAAGGAGCCGCGCCCCGCGCAGGGCATCCCGACCGAGTCGGAAAAGATCATCGCGCGCATGATCCGCGCCGCGCCGAAGCCGCATGAGGAACTGCGGATTGGACGCTCGAAAGGCCTGATCGGTCCCAAGGCGCTGCACCCGAGACGCGGCGCCGGCAAGTAAGTTTCCGGCCAGCCATTGACAATCAGCCTTGCGACGCCCAATTAGGGTCATCGAAATTCGGCCGGACACCTTTTGCCTCGAGCGTTTTCATGCGCTCATGCTTACGAACTCCCTCCAAAAATCGAAACTTGATGATGGCTCCGCGTCGCGGATCCGCGTCTTTATGCTCGAATCCTAAAGGGGATCGTCATGGCTACAGGCACAGTGAAGTGGTACAATTCGGAAAAAGGCTTTGGGTTCATTCAGCCCGATGACGGCGGCAAGGACGCCTTCGTTCATGTCAGCGCGATCGAACGCGCCGGAATGAGCGATTTGCGCGAAGGTCAGAAGATCAGCTTCGAGCTGGTCACCGACACGCGCTCTGGCAAAATGTCCGCGGACAAGCTCCAGGCCGTCTGACCAAGGATATGGATGTCGCCAATCGGCGACCGCGGATGTACCGGCGCTTTGGCCAAACATCCATATTTACTTGAAACGTGATGATGAGGGTCAGGATCGCTCCTGGCCCTTTTCATGTTTTCTGCCAGGCACGGAGGAAATCATGATTCTGCATAAATTCGCCGTCGGCCAGATCGTCGATTTCGACATGAAGAGCCAGCCGATGCCCAAACCCAAAGGGCCCTACGCAGTCTTGCGCCAATTGCCCGCCGACGATGTCAAGTCGCGGACCTATCGCATCAAGAGCGACGCCGAGGCGTTCGAGCGCAACGTCAAGGAATACGAAATCGTCGCGGCGCCATCGCTTGCGGGCTGACGCAACGCGGGCATCAAATTTCTTCTACCGCACCGCACCGTTGCTTGTTGCAGCGCGATAATTATGTTAGGGTGAATTATTAGTCGAGGGAGGAATCAGCTAAAAAATTCTAGCGGAGATTCCATGCGACACTTCGACCTGCAGAACCGCCACGAAATCCCGGATGCGCAACTCGGCGCCTGGGCGACCGTTCACTCGGACGACATCGAGACATTTAGCGAACTATCGCGCAACAGCTTCCACATCGTCGACATGAGCGGCGAACTCTGGACCATGCGCCGCGCCGCCTGAGCCGCAACCTCTTCGTCATTCTATGAAAGCTCGAAACGCTGAAGGGCTTGTGATCCCTTGGTGGCGGACGCAGTCCCGCCAAACCGGTCTGCGCGGGGCAAATTCCCTGGGACCAGGGAAAAATGCAGGGAATTTATCAGTTTGAGCGGAATTCGGAGGTTTTTGGCGCCCGCTGTCCCCCGGATTTCCTACTGTTTTCGTCGAAATTCCCTAAGCAATGGAGCAGGGAATTAATTTCCGGTTGCAGGGAAATGTTTTCAACGCTTCAGGGATTCTCAAACGACAATCCTGCTGCAACAAGGCGAGCTTGTAGTCCACTAGAACCGTTCGACCGCATATCGATTGCCCGGCGCACCAAACCCGTG
>JAYUFK010000314.1:0-3562 GCA_043739325.1 Methylocapsa sp.
GCGCGATCGAGCAGCGATCCCGCGTCAGGCGAGAGCCGGCAAAGGCAAAATCCTTCTTGGCGCTCGGCCGCAAAGCCCCAGTCCGACAGGCTGCTAGACCGAGGCCGAAGCAAAAGCCTCAGAAGTTTAGCAGGCGCCGACTCACAAAATGGGATTACAAGGAGAGGCGATGGGTAAATTCCAGGCCCCGCCGGAGGAAGCCCCCATGAAACCTACTAGAACCCCTCGGCGACAGTTCATAATAGAGGCAATAGATCAGATGACACTGATTTCAGTGGACTATGATCGCCATCACGTGATCGTCGCGCCCCATATCTATGGAGTAGACGATCAAGGAGAAGAAATGTTGCATGGCTGGGTAGTGCCAGACCCGTTAGGCCGTTGGACCACCGAAATATTATCCGAAGCACGGATAGTTCAGCCCATAAACCAACGCTTCGCAGGTCCCCATATCGGCTACAGCAAATCAAATTCAAGGTTCGCTGAAATATTCGCGGCCCTTTGAACGCGCCGCAATTGCACAGCCTCGGCTGAAAGGCTGGCCCTCTGAATAGGCGGCATGAGCTACTGTGGATCCTCATTGGGGCGAACAATGCGGCGCTTGCTCTTTGCCGCCAACGCACTGGCCTTCTGGCTCGCCTTTGCGGGCTTAGAGGCCCTATGCTGCGGGCCGGCCTTCGCGACAATCTCCACCGCCTTCTCAAAGCGCTCCCATGCGTCGGGTAGCTCCTCAATCTTGCCTTCCGTAGGAGTGCTCTTGCCCATGCGATCAATCACCGATCTGCCGAAAGAGGATGCAGAACTTTTTACCAGGATAGGCCATTTCCTTTTTTGGTACTCTGCGGTCGAGCTATGCATAACCGATTTGCTAGTCCGCTGTCTCGGATACGACAACGACCGCCCGCGCATTGAAATACTTATCTACGGAATGGACAGCCGGACGAAATGCGAACGCCTGAAAAAGGCCGGCAAGATCGGCATGCCACTTGGCCCTAATCTCCTTTCCCGCGTCACCCACTTTCAAGAGAAATATATCCCATTGAGGAACAAATTCTCCCATCGTGTGCCTCATGGGATGGTGGACAGAATTGCCTTTAGCCAGACAGTCTTTGCTCAGCCCAGCGAGGCGAACAAGGAGGAGATTTTATACGCGGACCTGTTTGAGAAAACTGAATGGCTGAACTGGTTGGCGCATGATCTGGTGAGGGCGAGCAGCCCTACAAATCGCACAGGAACGCTTGAAATAGTTCATCCGCGCTCGAAGGAGCCGAAGGAGGCTGATCTCCCCACAAGTCACAGAGGTCTGTCTGCCAGCGCTCGTAAGCGCGGCAAAAAGCCGCCTTCATCGTTGTCGCTTGCTGGGGACTGATTTTCATTCACGCATATCGTGCGAACTCATTCAACTCCGCAACGCACTAGCGCCGGCCTGTCCGCGTGACCCTACCGCTTGTGTGTGCTTTGTCAAGGTTATAATCGTCGTTTTGCGTGGCCGATTCAATGATTTCAGATGCCTACGCCGCGTTTTTCCGCCGCCCCGCTGCTTTTGTCATTCCCGCGAAAGCGGGAAATCAGACTTGGCGACGGCGCGCATGCTTCCGCAGGATTCCCGCTTTCGCGTGAATGACATGAGCTAAGCAGCGCCACGAACAGCTCTATGAAAATCCGTAAGCTACAATAGCACAGATTCATATTTTCAGAATTCATTTCGACAGAAAATATGTGCTGAGCTCAAATCGCCCCTACTCCGGCTCCGCCGCCGGGTCCGCCGCCTCCGCGCCGGTCACCGGCTTCACCACCGGCCGCTCCACTCTGTCGCCTCGCAACACTTTCGGCGCTGGCGACCACGGGCGGTCTTCCAGCACCGAGCGATCGCTGGCGACGATGAAGCGGGCGCCGTCCCACGTCAGGCCTACCGCGCCGGTGCGCGCCAGGCGATTCTCGTCGAAGACATTCGCCGCCTTGCATCCCGGCGGCGCGCTCAACCGGCTGACGATGATGTCGGCACGGCCGCAATCCTCCTCGAACGCCAGACGGTCGTCGACCAGCGCAATCGTCATGCCCTCTGGCGCGTTGGCGGTGCAGCCGAGCCGGTCGCAAGGCCCATCGGGATCGCGCGCCTCGGCGGGATCGCGCCCGTCTGCGTCGGCCGTCAGCCATTGCTCGCCAGCGAAAGCGTTGAATTTTTTCGCGACGATGGCGAGTTTTCCGTCGGCGTCGCGCGAGGCGATCTGCTCGCCGGACGGCGCGATCAGCACGTCGTAGCGCGGCCCGTTGAGTGCGCCGACGAGACCGAGAATGGCGAACGGAATCGCCATCGCGCGCAAAAACCATGTCCGCCAGATCAGCAGCGAGATGACGGCGAGACTGAGGAACGGCAAGGCGAATGGCGCGAAAGCCCGCACATGCAGCGTCGAGCCCGGCGCCGCCGCGATCAGCCGCGCCGCCCACAGGATGAAGCGAATGCCGGCGCCGACATAAATCCACACTGGCGCATCGAGGCCGAGCGGATAAAGCAGCGTGCCGATCAGCGCGCCCGGCACGGCGAAGAACTCGATGATCGTCAGCGTCAGCGGATTGCCGATCAGCACATAGGGGCTGAGATCGTGGAAGTGATAGGCCATGAACGAGGCCGTGGCGCTGGTCGCGCACAGCGTCGCCAGCAAAAGGCCGAGCGGCTTGTCGATCAGATGCAGCGCGATTGCGCCGCGCTTTGGCGGACGCGTTGGCCGCAGCACGAACGGATCGTCGCGCTGGTCATGGGCCTCCATGCGGCTCTCCAGCACCGCGACGAGCGCGCCGACGGCGGCGAAGGAAAGCTGGAAGCTGACGCCGAGGATCGCCTCCGGCTCCAGCGCCACGACCGCGAGAACCGCCAGCGCGAGATTGCGCATCGTCAGCGCGCGCCGGTCGACAAGCACGGCGCCGAGCACGATCAGCGTCATGAACAAAGCGCGCTGCGTGCCGACGCGCGAGCCTGTGCAAACATCGTAAGCGATCGAGCCGACCATCGCGACGGCAGCGGCCCATTTCTTGATCGGGTAGCGCAGGGCCAGCGTCGGCGAAAGCGCCAGCAAGCGCCGCGTCGTCCAGAAGAATATCCCGGCGACCAGCGTCATCTGTACGCCGGAGATCGTGATGATGTGAAAGATGCCCGCCTCGCGGATGAGGTCCTTGGCGTTGCTGGAAAGGAAGTCGCGTTTGCCGGTGACCATCGCCGCAGCGATCGCGCCTTCATCGCCGCCGACGATCGTGTTGACGCGCGCCGCCAGCGCATTGCGCGAGCGGTCGATCGCCGCGCCGATGCGCAGGCTGAGCGGCGCATCGGCGGGCGCGGGCTTGAGTTGGATATCCCCAAGCGTCGAGCCGACAGCGCCGATGCCGGCGAAATAAGCGTCGCGCGAAAAATCGTATCCATCGGGGATCGAGGCGTGCGAGGGCGGCAGCAGGCGCGCCTGAAACGCGACATAATCGCCCGCCGCGATGTTGGGCGCCTTGCGCATCGTCACGCGCACCCGGCGCGGCGCGAGATCGGCAGGCATGTCGCCGGCGTTGTCGACGCGCA
>JAYUFK010000315.1:0-9859 GCA_043739325.1 Methylocapsa sp.
CCGGTCGCGCGTTTTGCCGCGTAGAACCGGATTGAACACGGAGAAAACGATGTTCGCAGTCATCAAGACCGGCGGCAAACAGTACAAGGTCGCCGCCGAAGACAAGATTACCGTTATGACGCTGAAGGGCGAGCCCGGCGACGTCGTTTCCTTCGATTCCGTTCTGGCGCTGTTCGATGGCGCGACGAGCCATATTGGCGCGCCGCATGTCGAAGGCGCGACGGTTTCCGGCACAATCGTTTCGCATGAGCGCGGCCCCAAGGTCATCGCGTTCAAGAAGCGCCGCCGCAAGAATTCGCGCCGCAAGCGCGGCCACAAGCAGGATCTGACGGTCGTCCATATCACCGACATCCTGACTGGCGGCGCCAAGCCGGCGCACAAGGCAGCCTCGACCGCTCCAGCGGCGCTGTTGTCCGAGCCCGCTAGCGCGCATCACGCCGCCGCCGCGGCCGCGAAAGCCGCCGGGCTCGACACATCGAAGTTCCAGAAGCTCGACAAGCCGTTCGGCGCGCCTGACGATCTCGAGTGGATCCACGGCATCGGCCCCGGCATCGCCACGAAACTGCACGGCATTGGCGTGTTCCATTTCTGGCAGGTTGCCGCGCTGGCGCCTGAAGACATTGCCGCGATCGAACACGAGGTTGGCTTTGCCGGCCGCGCCGAACGCGATCACTGGAAGGACCAGGCGCGCGAATTGATGGCCGGCAAGCCGCCGGTCCCCAAGAAGGGCGACCAACATCACGAGGATCACGCCTGAAAGCGGGTTCCTTAAAACCACAAATTGAATTATAGAGGCGCGAAATCGCGGCATGCCGCATGAGCGTCTGATCTGGAGCAAGTGAAATGGCCCACAAAAAGGCAGGCGGTTCTTCGCGCAACGGCCGCGACTCGGCCGGTCGCCGCCTCGGCGTCAAAAAGTTCGGCGGTCAAGCCGTCATCAGCGGCATGATTATCGTGCGCCAACGCGGCACGAAATTTCTTCCCGGCCGCAATGTTGGCATTGGCACCGACCACACGCTGTTCGCCACGGCAGCCGGGACGGTGGCGTTTGAAAACAAAGCCAACGGCCGCTCGTATGTAGCGGTGGTCGCCGCGCAAGCGGCGGAATAACCAGCGGGGTTCCCTGGAGACCCCCGCTCGGCGCCAGCCCCGCGGACGGTCTTGAGGTCTCTCTCAAGGCGAGCAAAAGTCCGGCAGGCCTCGTAAGGGCCTTCAAGGGGAAGTGGGGCGCCACTTCCCTTTTGTCGTTGCGAGGCGCGGGTCGCGTCTCAGGGTGACCGGAGCCTTTATGTTCCCCGATCTTGCCAGAGACGATGTGTTTCGGTTGGAGACCAAGCGGCTGTGGCTGCGCTGGCCGCGCGTCGCCGACGCCCCGGCGATCCAGCGCTATTCCAGCCGCTGGGAAGTCGCGGGCATGACCGCGCGCATTCCGCATCCCTATCCCGAAGGCGAGGCGGAGCGCTTTATTTTCATGGCGCGCGAGGCCAATGCGTTGGGCCGCGATCTCATCCTGGCGATCCAGCCGATCGGCGGCAATCGCGAGGCCATCGGCATGATTTCGCTGGAAAGCCGGCTGCAGGATCGCCTGACCCTCGGCTTTGCCCTGGCGCCGGAGGCCTGGGGCAAGGGCCTGGCGACGCAGGCGGCGGCGGCGATCGTCGAAGCCGGCTTTGGGTTGACCAATTCTGTCGAAATCTTCGCTTCCGTCCGCGTTGAAAACGGGGTGTCGCGACGCGTGCTGGAAAAATGCGGCTTCGATCATCTGGGGATCGCCATGCAGGGCGCGCCGGCGCGGGGGGTTATGGTCAAGTGCGATCAATTCCGTCTCACGCGCGCCGTCTGGGCGCAGCAGCGCCCGCTTTACGCCGGCCTGATCGCCGCGCAATTTGAAACCGAACGAGCCAGCCCATGAAATTCCTCGACCAGGCCAAAGTTTATGTCCGCTCGGGCGATGGCGGGGCCGGCTGCGTTTCGTTTCGCCGCGAGAAATTCATCGAATTCGGCGGCCCTGACGGGGGCGATGGCGGGCGCGGCGGCGATGTCGTGATCGAATGCGCTGGCGGACTCAACACGCTCATCGACTTTCGCTATCAGCAGCATTTCAAGGCCAAGATCGGCATGCACGGCATGGGCAAGAACCGCGCGGGCGGGCGCGGCGACGACGCGCTGCTGAAAGTGCCGGCGGGTACACAAGTGTTCGACGAGGACGGCGAAACCTTGCTCGCCGATCTCAAGTTTGAGGGCGAGCGCGTCGTCATCGCCAAGGGCGGCAACGGCGGTTTTGGCAACGCCTATTTCAAGACTTCGTCCAACCAGTCGCCGCGCCGCGCCAATCCCGGCATTCCCGGCATCGAGCGCACGCTGATCCTGCGCCTGAAACTCATCGCCGACGCCGGCCTGCTCGGATTGCCAAACGCGGGAAAATCGACGTTTCTGGCCGCCGTCTCCGCCGCCAAGCCGAAAATCGCCGACTATCCCTTCACCACGCTGCATCCCGGCCTTGGCGTTGTGCGCATCGACGGGCGCGATTTCGTTCTCGCCGATATTCCCGGGCTGATCGAAGGCGCGCATGATGGCTTGGGTCTGGGCGATCGCTTTCTCGGCCACGTCGAGCGTTGCCGCGTGCTGCTGCATCTCGTCGATGTGACCGGAGAGAACGCCGGCGCCGACTACCGCACCATCCGCCGCGAACTCGCCGCCTATGGCGGGGGGCTCAGCGACAAGGCGGAGATCGTTGCGCTCTCGAAGGTCGACGCGGTCGACGCGGACACGCTGAAGAAACAGAAGGAGCGGATCAAGCGCGCGATGCGCGAGCACGGCCCGGCATTGGCGCCGGGAACGAAACGCGCGCCGCCGCTGGAGCTGTCGGCGGTGGCGGGCATCGGCGTGACGGAGGCGCTGCGGGCGCTGGCGGATGTGATCGATGTCAGCCGGGCGAAAGAAGCGAAAAGCGAAGCGCTGGAAGCGCGGGCGTCCTGACCGCTCGCACTTCGGCGCGTCTGCGTTGCAATCCGAAGCGCTACGCGCTATATTAGCTAATCTTAGCTAATGAGACCGCTATGCCTATCGTCAATATGCTGGACGCCAAATCGAATCTATCGCGACTTGTCGAACAAGTTGAGAGCGGCGCGGAAAGCGAAATTATCATCGCGCGCAACGGCAAGCCAGCGGCGCGGCTCGTGCCGATCCTGACGCCGACGAAGACCGGGAAGCGGTTGGGGCTTCTGGAGGGCAAGTTTCCCTCGACATCGCAGGAAGAATTCGACGCCGACAATGAATTGATCGCGCGCCTGTTTCATGAGGGGAAGTGAAGCTGCTTCTCGATACTCAGGTCGCGATCTGGGCGCTCGTCGCTCCCCGATTGCTGAGCGCAAGCGGGCGCGAAATCATCGACGATGAGGATAACGAAATCGTCGTCTCCGCCGTTAGCGTCTGGGAGATTGCGATCAAGTTCGCGTTAGGCAAGCGCAGCGGCGCGCCGCCGTTCTCGGGCGCGGAAGCGCTGGGTCACTTTCGTGCGGCTGGCTATCGCATGCTGAGCATAAGTCCGGAACATACAGCGCGCGTGGACTCGTTGCCGCAGCTGCACGCCGATCCATTTGATCGATTGTTGTTGGCCCAAGCCCTGCACGAACCGCTGCGGCTGGTCACCGCTGACGCGATGCTTGCTTCCTACAGTGAGAACGTCATTCGCGTATGACGCCTCCTCACATCCCGCCCAGTATCTCCGCGACCTGGAAAATATCCTTGTCGCCGCGTCCGCAAAGATTCATCACCATCAGATGATCCCTCGGCTTTTGCGGCGCGAGGTCGATGACGCGCGCCAGCGCATGCGCGGGTTCGAGCGCGGGAATGATGCCCTCCAGCCGCGAGCAGAGTTGGAACGCGGCGAGCGCTTCCTTGTCGGTCGCCGAGAGATATTTCACCCGCCCGCTTTCCTTCAGCCACGCATGTTCCGGCCCGATGCCGGGATAATCGAGGCCGGCGGAAATCGAGTGGCCTTCGTTGATCTGGCCGTCTTCGTTCATCAGCAGATAGGTGCGGTTGCCGTGCAGCACGCCGGGGCGCCCGCCCGCAAGCGAGGCGGCGTGGCCATCGGGCACGTCGAGGCCGTGACCCGCTGCTTCGACGCCATAGATCTCAACCGAGGCATCGTCGAGGAACGGATGAAACAGGCCAATCGCGTTGGAGCCGCCGCCGATGCAGGCGATGAGGCTGTCCGGCAAGCGGCCTTCCATCTCCATCATCTGCTGGCGCGTTTCGTTGCCGATGACGCATTGGAAATCCCTGACCATCGCGGGATAGGGATGCGGGCCGGCCGCCGTGCCGATGCAATAAAAAGTGTCGGCGACATTGGTGACCCAATCGCGCAATGCTTCGTTCATCGCGTCCTTCAGCGTGCGCGCGCCCGACTGCACGGGACGCACCTCAGCGCCGAGCATCTTCATGCGGAACACATTGGGCTTCTGCCGCTCGACATCGACCGCGCCCATGTAGACGATGCATTCGAGGCCAAAGCGCGCGCAGGCCGTGGCGGTGGCGACGCCGTGCTGTCCGGCGCCCGTCTCGGCGATGATGCGCTTCTTGCCCATGCGCCGCGCCAGCAGGATCTGGCCCATCACATTGTTGATCTTGTGCGCGCCTGTGTGGTTGAGCTCGTCGCGCTTGAAATAGATTTTCGCGCCGCCAAGTTTCTCGGTGATGCGCTCGGCGAAATACAGCGGGCTTGGGCGGCCGACATAGTGCTTGAGGAAATGATCGAGCTCGGCCTGAAACGACGGATCGGCCTTGGCGGCCTCATACGCCTGCTCCAGCGAAAGGATCAGCGGCATCAGCGTTTCCGCGACGAAGCGGCCGCCGAAAATGCCGAAATGGCCGCGCTCGTCCGGGCCGTTGCGGAAGGAGTTTTTCTTGTCGATCTTGGTCACGCTATTCTCCCGAAGGGGCAGTTTCGCCAAAGGCGGCGCGCGCTCGTTGTATGAACGCCGCGATCTTCGCGACGTCCTTGACCCCCGGCGCGCTTTCGACGCCGGAGGATACATCGACGCCGCGCGCGCCCGAAAGCGCGATCGCCTGCGCGACATTGTCGGCGTCAAGCCCGCCCGACAGCAGCCAGAGTTTCGCCGGCGCAAACCCCCGCGCCAGATTCCAGTCGAACGGCGCGCCGTTGCCGCCCGGCAGGATCGCGCCCTTGGGCGGCTTGGCGTCGAGCAGCAGCCAGTCGGCGGCGTCGGCATAGGCGCTCGCTCGCGAAAAATCGTCGGCCTGCGCGACGCCGATCGCCTTGATGATGGGGATGCCGAAGATGCGTCGGATTTCCCCGACGCGCTCGGGGCTTTCGGAACCATGCAATTGCAGCAAATCCGGCGCCACCGCGCGCACGATCGCCGCCAGCATGTTGTCCGAAGGATCGACGCTCAGCGCGACGATGCTCGCCTGCCCCCTCGCCTGGCTTGCAAGCGCCCGCGCATGATCCAGCCCGACGAAACGCGGGCTCTTCTCGAAGAAAACAAAGCCGACCACGTCGGCGCCCGCGTCGAGTGCGGCGTCCAGTGTTTCGAGTGTGGAGAGGCCGCAGATTTTGATGGTCGAAGACATGGGCTTGTTTCGGACAAGATGGGCCGCGTGTAAAGGGCGCCGGGCGGGTCCGCGGCGGTTGCCCCATCCGCGCCAGCTTAATAAGCTATCCAGTGGATTTCATACGGCAGGCCCCATGACACAAACTCTCACGCTGTACAGCCATCCGCTCGCTTCTTTCTGCCAGAAGGTTTTGATCGCCCTTTATGAAAATGGCGCGCCGTTTGATCACGTCGTCGTCGATCTGGGAGATCGCGAGGCCAGCGCCGAGTTTTTCGCGCTCTGGCCAATCGGGAAGATTCCGGTGCTGCGCGACGCGCGGTTCTCGCGCATTTTGCCGGAGACCTCGATCATCATCGAATATATCGACCAGCGCTACCCCGGCGCGCGGCCGCTCTTGCCAGTCGACGAGAGCGCGCGGCTTGAGGCGCGGCTGTGGGACCGGATTTTCGATGGTTACGTGCAGGCGTCGATGCAAAAGATCGTCGGCGACCGGAATCGCCCGGACGGCGCGAAAGACCCGACCGGGGTGAGCGAGGCGCATGCCCTGTTGCGCAAATCCTATGCGACGATCGACGCGCGAATGGCCGACAGGAGATGGGCGGCGGGCGACGACTTTTCGCTGGCCGATTGCGCCGCCGCGCCGGCGTTGTTCTATGCCGGGATCGTGTCGCCCTTCGCCGCCGATTTTCCGCACGCGGCCGCCTATTTCGACCGGCTGGCCGAGCGCCCCTCATTCGCGCGAACGGTGGCGGAGGCGCAGCCATATTTTCACCTGTTCCCGTTCGTTGACGACATCCCCGCCCGCTTTCGCGCAGGCAAGCCGTGATGGAAGCGGGGCGCTCCATTGGAATCGCCGTAACGGACCGGACGCATAAAATGCATGCGCTTGTTCTGGACATGATAGGCGAGGAGTCAAAGGGCAATCGGAGGCTGCGTCGTACTGAGAGCCGCGATTGCACCACGGCACATCTCCATTAATCCGCACCGGAAAAACCGAGCGAACCAAAATTGCAGTGCTGAATCAGGTTGGTCTTCTATTCTGAGACCGCGTGGACATGTCCGTCGGGATTCACCTCGTAAATCTTTCCGCCGTCGATGTATAAGGTTCTGCAAGGTTCACCTTGAACGCAATATTTTCCTTTCTTTACGTTCCAAGGTTTGTCGAATTTAGCCGAGCCTGAAATGATGTGGATGCGTTTGGTCTTCCAATCCCAAGTACCGGTAGCCGACATCGAAGGATTGTACATCGTTACCTTCCTCGTTTGTCCGTCCAGCGCTTTGATCACCTCGGAATCAGTGCTGAGTGGCGTTACGCTCGGGACGGGAGGGGCCTGTTGTTGAGCCGCGACAATGCACATCGTCGAGAATGTCACCGTCAACACAAGGGCGCCAGCGATCATCACGCGCATGAGTTCCTCCTCACCGGGATTTGGCAATCACCGAACAGGATGATTGTAATTTGAGAAATTGGCAAATTGGGCGATCTAAACCGCCGTCGGACCCTCGATCGAGCCGCCCACCGACCTGAACTACGTGATCTCGTTCTCAGCCCTGCGGATGTGTATGGGCGGCAGGCAAGCGGGCAGACGGCAATCGCAGCAATTTCTTTCCGGTAAACATAATTTGTGTTATCGTCCTATTTCGGCTTTCTATACTTGGGCCGCGCGATTCGCCGGACCGCGAACGGAGCTGAGACTTGACCCGTGCCCGCGATTTCCTTCGCAGTTTCGGCGTTACGCGTTTTTCGACGCGCCATGCCGTGGGCAGAGCGCGGCAGCGCAACCTTGGACAAAAACGTACACTCAACCATTTGATATCATTCACCTGACCGACGCGCACGTCACATCGTTTTCAGCGCGCCGACGAATCCGGGCCGTCAGAGTTCGCAACTCCGCCGACCTTCCGCCAAACCAGCATCGCCGCCGCCAGATCCTCGATCGACGCGCCCACCGACTTGAACAGCGTGATCTCGTTGTCAGCCCCGCGCCCCGGCTGGCCCAAGCACAGCGCGGCGAGGTCGGCGACGATGTCGGCGGGCGAAATGGCGCCGCTGGCGAGCGCCAGCGCGACGTCGCCGCCTTCGGTCAGCGCAGCGCTCGTGTCGATAAAGATGCGGGCGCGGCGAAGAGCCGTATCGTCGGCTTCGCGCATCGACAGGTTGAACGCGCCGACGAGATCGACGTGCTGGCCCTCGCGCAGCCAGGCGCCGGAAATCAGCGGCGCGGTTGAAAGCGTCGCACAGGAGATGATGTCGGCGTGGCGAACGGCGCGCTCGAGGTCGTCGGCCGGCTGTGCGTCGAACCCTCCAGCGCGAAGCGCCTCGGCAATTGTCGCCGCGCCCTCGGGGCGGTGGTTCCATGCGGCAATCGATTTGATCGGCCGCACGCTGGAATGCGCCCGCGCCAGATAAGGCGCGAGCGCGCCGGCGCCGACGATCAGCAGTTTTTCGGCGTCTGCCCGCGCCAGAAAACTTGCCGCCAGCGCGGAAGCTGCCGCAGTGCGCCAATGCGTCAGCCGGGTTCCGTCCATCGTCGCCAGCGGTTCGCCGGTGAGTCCAGATTGCAGGATGTACAGCCCGAGCACGGCGGGCAGGCCGCGCGCGCCATTGCCGGGGAACACATTGACGATCTTTGTGCCAATGAAGCCGCCGGCAGCCCCGGTTGTCCAGGCCGGCATCAGCAAGTTCGTCGCCGCGCGCTCGCCGGGCCTCTCGATCTCGTGATGATGGCGCGCCGGGGCGAAAAAGCCGCCGGTGAAAGCCTCCCGCAAGGCCTCTATCACAGCGGGAAAATCCAGCGCCGCGTCAATCTCAAAAGCCGCGATGTGCCGCATGTCCTCGCCTAGCGTCAGGCGCGGCGTTGCGCATTGACGGTGGGGACGACGCCTCGGTTGTTGTCGCTGCCGCGCAGCGCCGCCGCTTCGGCGCGGAATCTTTCGGCCTCGGCGCGGTGCTGGCGCGCCGCCTTGCGATAGCGGCCCTGCGCCAGCCAGGTGACGATGCCGCCCGCGAACACGCCGAAGATAGCCGTCAGGATGAGCACTGCGAATAGCGGCGCGGTGATCGAAAACGCCGGAATGTCGCCGCTGGCGAACGGATCGAAAGCGACCGTGACAAACTGCCGGTTAGCGAATGCGAAGGCGATAAGAAGCAGAGCAAACGGCGCGATGATAATGAATTTGAGCCAGCTCTTCATAACTGCCTTTCGGGTACGCCGCGCCGGTTCAGGGCGTCAGTCGCCAGCGCCATTGTTGAGGCGCTCGCGCATTTCCTTGCCGGTCTTGAAAAACGGCACGAACTTTTCGGTGACGGGAACCTTGTCGCCAGTGCGCGGATTGCGCCCGGTGCGGGCCAGCCGCTGCTTGGTTGAAAACGCGCCAAATCCGCGCAGTTCGACGCGATCGCCACGCGACAGCGCCTCGGTGATCTCGCCAAGAATAGCGTCGACGATATGCTCGATATCGCGCTGGTAAAGATGCGGATTGCGCGCCGCCATGCGCTGCACAAGCTCGGATTTGATCACTCTTTGGCCCCCTGAACAATAACTCCGCCGCGCAGTTTTTCACTCTCCAGACGGCATGCGCCAGATCGACACCAAGCCGGCCGGAGTTCCGGCCTCGCCCGCCAGCGAGCCATGTCGCAAGGCCTCGGCGAGATTGTCAATACCCGCAAATTCCGCAAGCGCGGCCGCCGAGCCCAGAATATTCAATCCGCTTAATTTATTCTCCGGCTTCCAGTCGCGCACCGGCAAATCCTTGGCGACGCCCTTTTCCTTCTCGAGCCAGGCGATCGCCTGGCTTTCGCCGCCGATCGCATCGGCGAGCTTCAGCGGCAGGCCTTGCCGTCCAGTGAAGACGCGGCCGTCCGATACCGCCGCCAGTTCATCGTCGCTCAGATGGCGGCGATCTTTGACGAGGCCCTTGAACCAGTCGAAGGAATCGGCGACCAGCGACGCCATCGCGGCGCGCGCGCCCTCGCTCGTCGGCTCCATGCCATTCGGGGCGGCCTTCAGCGGCGACGACTTGATCGCCTCGAGCTTGACGCCCAGTTTGTCGAGAAGGCCGGAAACATTGGGAAATTCAACCAGCACGCCAATCGAGCCGACAAGCGAATTGCCGCGCACGAATATCCGGTCCGCGCCAAGCGCCGCGATATAGGCCCCCGACGCCGCCACGTTGCCGACGACCGCGACGACGGGTTTCTTGGCGGCCAGAAGCCGTAATTCGTCATAGATTTCTTCCGAACCCGCGGTCGTGCCGCCGGGGCTGTCGATGGTCAGCT
>JAYUFK010000316.1:0-3539 GCA_043739325.1 Methylocapsa sp.
GATGCGCGCGTTGAACAGGTTGAGCGCGAACGAGATGACGAGCGAGATGACGAGATAGACGCCCATCGTCACCGCCATCACCTGCATCGCCGCATGGGTTTGGTTGAGCACGGTGCCGGCGAACACCAGCACCAGATCGGGATAGCCGATGAACACGGCGAGCGAGGAGTTTTTGACGATGTTGAGCCATTGGCTGGTCAGCGGCGGGATGATGAGCCGCAAGGCCTGCGGAATCACCACCAGATTGAGGATGCGCCGGCGCGGCAGGCCGAGCGCGGCCGCCGCTTCCGTCTGCCCGCGCGACACGGCGCTGACGCCGGCGCGCACGATCTCGGCGATGAAACCGGCGGTGTAGGTGACGAGCCCGAACACCAGCGCGACGAATTCGGGATAAAGCTGCATCCCGCCGCGTAGGTTGAAGCCTTTCAGTTCGGCGATGTCGAGGGTGATCGGGCGCCCGGCCAGCAGGTAGGCGACCAGCGGCGGCGCGAGAATGGCCAACAGCCCGACCCGCGCGACGGGAGAGATGCGGCCGGTTTCAGCCTGCAAGCGGCGCGCGTAAACCGCATAGGCGATGGCGAAGGCGAGGCCCGCCAGCAGCGCCAGTCCGATCGCGTCCGCGCCTTCGCCGAACACGGGGCGCGGCAGATAGAGGCCGCGATTGTTGAGATAGACGAGGCCGTAAAGCGCGTGTGATTGCTTCGGCCCCGGCAGCGATTTCAGCACCGCATTGTACCAGAACAACAATTGCAGCAGCAGCGGCGTGTTGCGCATCAACTCGACATAGACCAGCGCAATCCGCGACAGTAGAAAGTTGGGCGACAGCCGCGCCACGCCGACGAGAAAGCCCAGCGGCGTCGCCAGCGCGATCGAGATCGCGCCCACCATCAGCGTATTGAGCAGCCCAACCCAGAACGCCCGGCCATAGGTGGAGAGGGCGGAATAGGAGATCAGCGACTGGTTGATGTCGAAGCCGGCGATGTCGTCCCAGAAGCCGAAGCCCATGGGGATGCCGCGCGCCGTCATATTGGCGACCGCGTTGCGCCAGGCGAACACGACCAGCGCGGCCAGCGCCGCGAACAGCGCCGCCTGATAGACAACGCCCCGCACCCGCGCGTCTCGCCAAATCGCCCGCGTCATCGCGCCCCCGGTCATAGGCTGCGAACATTGCAGCCGCGCGGGCGGCGCGCAAGACACGCGACGCGACAGGCGGCTTGACGCGGCCGGCGCATACGGCCAAGGCTCGCGGCGCTGTAATTTTAGAGACGCGAAATGGCCAAGACACCGTTGGAAACCGGCACGGAAGAGATCAATTCCGGGCATCTGCGCGCCTTTATCGAGCGCATTGAGCGGCTCAATGAGGAGAAAAAGGCGCTCTCGGAGGACATCAAGGAGGTGTTCGCCGAGGCCAAGGGCAACGGCTTCGATCCGAAAATAATCCGCAAGATCGTCTCGATTCGCGGCCAGGATCCGGAGAAGCGCACCGAGGAGGAGACCCTGCTCGACCTCTACATGGCCGCGCTGGGCGCCAATTGAGCCCGGAGTCCGTCATGGAGACCTTGAGCCCCGCCGCCGCGCGCGTCGCCGACGCTTTCGAAGCGTCCGTGCGGGCGCGCCGCACGTTCGAGCGTCCCTATCGCCATTATCTCCTTGAGAACGTGTTTCCCGCCGACGTTTCCGACGCGCTGGCCGATCTGCCGTTCGCCCCGCCGGTGCTCAACGGCGTCTCCGGCAAGCGGGAGTTGCACAATGACCAGCGCAGCTATTTCGACGCGGGCGGCGTGGCGCGCTTTCCCGTGATGGGCGCGGTGGCGGAGGCGTTGCAATCGCATCGGATCGCGTCGCTGCTCCACGAAGCCTTCGCCGCCGAGATCGACGACACGTTTTTGCGGCTGGAATACGCGCAGGACGTCGATGGTTTCTGGCTTCAGCCGCACACCGATCTCGGCGTGAAGAAATTCACCTGCCTGATCTATCTCAGCCAGGGACGGGGCCACGAAAAGCTCGGCACCGACATTTACGAATCGCCCGAAAAACATTTCGGCGTGTCGCCGTTCCAGCGCGGCGGGGCGATGGTGTTCGTGCCCGGCGACGACACCTGGCACGGCTTCGAGCGCCGCCCCATCGAGGGCGTGCGCCGCTCGGTGATCCTGAATTACGTCACCCACGACTGGCGTGCGCGCGAGCAGCTGAGCTACCCTGATCGCCCGGTGCGGGTGGGGCGCTGATAATATGCGGCTTCTCTTCGGAAAAGACGCGTCGGAAATGTCTGGCTCGATTGAAATCGAGCCTAGTTTTCGATGCTCAAAGTAATTCAAGCTGTCCGTTGTCGGCATTCCGCTGAGCGGCCTTAAGGACTTCGATGCTCATAGGAATTTCGAGACGCTTACCCGCTTCGAGAATATCTCGAATAGTCACTATGCTAATCGTGTCGTAGTTCCGCCCCATGTCCTCATGCTTGTACTGACCTACAGCCTTTGCTTCCTTAGTCATTGGCCCGCTGGGGGGTTGTAATGTGATAAGAATGGCCAGCGCCGCCTCTTCGCGCAACATGTCACCCCTTAGCTTTGCAATGTCCCCACGGTTGACGCCCCCGGACTTAACTTGGAAAACAATCTTGGCGTTGTCATTCTTTGTAGTCTTGAAAAAAGATATAGCATCGATTCCAGCGTCAGCCCCCTTCTTTTCATTTATGATAGCACGATTATTCGTGTACGTAAGCACTGCCCATTTCTCAAATTCCTTGCGTAGGCGATCATCTTTCCGGTGCGCCAAGGCTTCAGCGGAAGCTATGTCTTTTGGAATCCCGTCGGTCTTGATCCTATCAATGATCTTGGCGCCATATGTGTGTTCAAGTCGCCGGAGGATCAAAGAAATGGATTGAAATGTAATATCGATCCCAACCCAATTGCGCTTGAGCGCTTCTGCCACCACAATAGTAGTTCCGCAACCACAATACGCGTCTAATATAGTATCTCCTTCGTTACTAGATGCTCTGACTATACGCTCCATCAAGGCTTCAGGTTTTTCGGTTGGATATAGCTGCTTTATTGGTGGAACCCGACTGATGTCCCAAACGTCATCCATTGCCACGCCGTCCGAATCACCTTCGGTCATTGAGGGCTGGCGCGCGCCGGCGGCGTCGTGGCTTGAGATGATTTTAGCATTTCCGAAACGTTTTTTTGTTGACGGCGAGCGTTCAACAAAAAGCGTGTTGAATACTCGTTCCTTGGAGTCGGACTTGCTGTAAAATAATATTATATCGTGATTTCTGACAAATTGTTGTTGCTCAACTGACCATTTTAAGTAATGCCAAATAATTTCGTTACGAAAATCACCGCCATCGCGGACGAAAATAGTGTCCAGGATCAGCTTTAGGTAATGACTTGCCGTAGGATCACAATGCAGATAGAAACTACCGGTTCTTTTGAGTACCCTGTGAATTTCAGTGATACGAAGTGCCATGCTCACGAGATAAGCAAGCAAGCTCCCCTTCTTAATTACAGGTTGTAGACCTTTGATTAAGTCCACTAGACGAA
>JAYUFK010000317.1:0-9769 GCA_043739325.1 Methylocapsa sp.
AAGTTCCCAAAAATTGGGCCGAGTTCCGCGACTCAGTCACAGACAACTTCCGCGTCATCAAACCCGGAGATTTTCGGGTTATGGCGTGAACCAAGTATAGCTTGATTGCTGGCCGGTCGATCTCGCGCAATTTCATAGCTTCGCCGCTGGAGACCCGGGATGAAACAGCAATGCGCAGGGCCTTGTTTCGTCCACCTGGACGTCGCTTGACATGGCGTGCATTTTTCATCGGCAGCCTCGCTAACGCGGCCAACCATTGGCCGATCCGCCGACATTTGCAAGCAACCGCCGGGCCAGCATAGTCTCACGCCGGCGCCCACCGTAAATGCGCCGCCGGAGGCCCCATGTCACGCATCAACTACAATTGCCTGCGCGGCAAGGTTCACGCCTTTGCGCCCGCCGTCCCCGCGACCAATCCGCACCTCTGGGTCATTCTGGAGACGGGCGGCCAGCAATGGTTCGCCACGATCAATGTGCGCTCGGACAAGGACCAGCCCGGCGATCCCGCGGGCAAGTCATACCTTTACTATCTGATCGACAACGATTTCCGCCATCCGATCATCGCCTCGATCCTCGCCCGGCCGCAGGGTCTCTCGCCCGTCAACCGCGATTATCGCTCCGGCGCGCTGGATTTTCAGCGCGGCAACCTGTTCGACCCCACCGCCATGCGCATTCTGCCGATGGAAACGGCGGGCGACGACAATCTGGTGCATCGCCTTTCCGCCATCCTGCAGGTCGCCAAGAACCAGGGTAGCGACGTGTTTTTCTACGGCAACGCGTTCCACAAGGACAATCCGCACCAGACCGACGCGGTCTTCGGCGCCACGCCGGACACGCCATTCGGCATCGACAATGTCCACATGACGCAGGGCGATCCGCAATCGATCAACCTGCATGTGCGGGAAAACGGCACATGGCATGACGGCGCCTGCTTCATCTGGGACGAGGCGGGCAGGCGCATGACCGCCGCCTTCCTGTCGTTCCAGAGTCAGGCCTGGCACACAAACGCCAACGGCGACTTGCTTTATGGCGCGACTGGGTGCGAGGCCCCGCAATACGACTTTTCCAGCGACGGCCTGACGCCCATGCCCGTGCCGAAGCGGCCGGCGGAGCTGACCTCGCTGCATCGCGCGCCAGATGGAACCGGCACGCTGATTCTCACCAATATGACGAATGCGTCGCTCGATCTCACCGGCTGGAGCGTGCTTTCGCAGGCGGAACTGTCGATCCCGGCGCCGGCGATCCCGCTGGCTTCGAGCCAGCCGCTGACGATCCCGCTGGCAGCCGGCGTTCTGAACGACTCGGGCGGCATCCTGACGCTGATCAACGCCGCGGGCCTGCGTGTCGACGGCGTCGCCTACCTCGGCGGCGACGCCTTGAACGGCTGGAGCACGAGTTTTAACTGCTAGCCGCTGGCTGGCTGCGAATTGTCTCGCCGGGGCGGCCGGGAACCGAGAGGCAATGGCGGGTTGCGCCGCCAAAAGTCCTATGTTACGGACCGCCTGCCTCAGGGCTTCGAGGGGCTCGAAACTCCCTGCGGGCGTCGCCGCCCTTATCTGATTTCGCGGTTCCCACGCCAAGCGTTTCGCGCGGGAATTTCAGCCGCCAACGCGCTTGAAAGAGTGAACAATTGGCTCAAGAGGACACGATCGTAGCGGGAATGGCGGGGCGCTACGCGTCGGCGCTGTTTTCCTTGGCGCGCGACAGCAATACGACGGACCAGGTCGCGGCGTCGCTCGACTCGTTTGACCGCATGATCGCCGAAAGCGCCGATCTCGAGCGCCTGGTGCGCAGCCCGGTTTTCTCCGCCGAGAATCAGGTCAAGGCGCTGAGCGTCATCCTGGAGCGCGCCGCAATCACCGGCGTCACCGCCAATTTCGTCAAACTCGTGGCTTCCAAGCGCAGGCTGTTTTCAATTCGCGAGATGATCCGCACCTACCATTTGCTGAACGACTCGTACCGGGGCGTCGCGCGCGCCGAAGTCACCAGCGCATCGCCGCTGACCGACGCCAACATCGCGGCGCTTAAGGAACAGCTAAAGGGCGTGACCGGCGGCAAGGATGTCGAAATCACCGCAAAAGTCGACCCGTCGATCATTGGCGGCCTTGTCGTTAAACTTGGCTCGCGCATGGTCGATGGCTCGCTCAAAACCAAACTCAACTCAATTCGCACCCGCATGAAAGAGGTCGGCTGATGGATATCCGCGCCGCTGAGATTTCCTCCATTCTCAAGAATGAAATCGCCAATTTTGGCAACGAAGCGCAGGTGACCGAAGTTGGTCAGGTGCTCTCCGTCGGCGACGGCATCGCCCGCGCCTACGGCCTCGACAATGTCCAGGCCGGCGAAATGGTCGAGTTCGAAAACGGCATCCGCGGCATGGCGCTCAACCTTGAGAGCGACAACGTCGGCATCGTTATTTTCGGTTCCGACCGCGACATTAAGGAAGGCCAGACGGTCAAGCGGACAGGCGCCATCGTCGACGTGCCGATCGGCAAGGAACTGCTGGGCCGCGTCGTTGACGCGCTCGGCAACCCGATCGACGGCAAAGGCCCGATCGCCGCGACCCGCCGCACCCGCGTCGACATCAAGGCGCCCGGCATCATCCCGCGTAAATCCGTGCATGAGCCGATGGCCACGGGCCTCAAGGCCATCGACGCGCTGATCCCGATCGGCCGCGGCCAGCGCGAACTCATCATCGGCGACCGCCAGACCGGCAAGACCGCCGTGGCGCTCGACGCGATTCTCAATCAGAAGGCGATCAATCAGGGCACGGACGAGAAGGCCAAGCTGTATTGCGTCTATGTCGCCATCGGCCAGAAGCGCTCGACGGTCGCCCAGTTCGCCAAGGTTCTCGAAGAGAACGGCGCGATGGAATATTCGATCATCGTGGCCGCGACGGCTTCCGATCCGGCGCCGATGCAGTTCCTCGCGCCGTTCTCGGGCTGCGCGATGGGCGAGTATTTCCGCGACAACGGCATGCACGCGCTGATGATCTACGACGATCTTTCCAAGCAGGCCGTCGCCTATCGCCAGATGTCGCTGCTGCTGCGCCGCCCGCCGGGCCGGGAAGCCTATCCCGGCGACGTGTTCTATCTGCACTCGCGCCTGCTCTAGCGCGCCGCCAAGCTCAGCGATGCGCATGGATCAGGTTCGCTAACCGCGCTGCGGATCATCGAGACGCAGGCCAACGACGTTTCGGCCTATATCCCCACCAACGTCATCTCGATCACCGACGGCCAGATCTTCCTCGAGACGGATCTGTTCTTCCAGGGCATTCGCCCGGCGGTGAACGTCGGTCTGTCGGTGTCGCGCGTCGGCTCGGCGGCGCAGACCAAGGCGATGAAGAAGGTCGCCGGCAAGATCAAGGGCGAGCTCGCGCAGTACCGCGAAATGGCCGCCTTCGCGCAGTTCGGCTCGGATCTCGACGCAACGACGCAGCGCCTGCTCAACCGCGGCTCGCGCCTGACCGAATTGCTCAAGCAGGCCCAGTTCCAGCCGCTCAAGATGGAAGAGCAGGTCTGCTCGATCTATTGCGGCGTCAACGGCTATCTCGACAAACTGCCGCTGGGCCGCGTCAAGGCGTTCGAGGACGGCCTGCTAGCGACGCTGCGCAGCAAGAACCCCGATATCCTGGAGTCGATCCGCTCGTCGAAGGACCTTTCCGACGCCGTTGGGGCCCAGCTCAAGGGTGTCGTCGACGCTTATGCGAAGAGCTTTACCTAGCGGCTGCGGTAACGCGTTTGGAGAAGCCAAGCAATGCCGTCCTTAAAGGACCTTAGAAACCGGATCGCCTCCGTCAAATCGACGCAGAAGATCACCAAGGCCATGCAGATGGTCGCCGTTTCGAAGCTGCGCCGCGCGCAAGCGGCCGCGGAAGCGGCGCGCCCGTACGCGCAACGAATCGAAACCGTGCTGACCAACCTCGCTGGCGGCGCTAACGCGCAGGGGCCAAGGCTGCTGACAGGCAGCGGCGCGGACCAGACGCATCTGCTTGTCGTTTGCACCGGCGAGCGCGGTCTTTGCGGCGCCTTCAATACTTCGATTGTCCGCCTGGCGCGCGATCGGGCTAATGCGCTGATCGCGCAGGGCAAGACGGTCAAGATCATCTGCGTCGGCAAGAAGGGCTACGATCAGCTTCGCCGAAACTTTGAAAAGCAGATCATCGACCACATCGAATTGCGCGGCGTGCGCACGCTGAGTTACGGCAACGCCCAGCCCATCGCCAAGAAGATCACGGATCTGTTCGACGACGGTCAGTTCGATGTCTGCACGCTGTATTTCTCCCGCTTCAAATCGGTCATCGCGCAGATCCCGACGGCGCTGCAATTGATCCCGCCGGAACTCGGCGCCAAGAACGAAGGCGAAATTTCCTACGACTACGAGCCGGAAGAGGGCGAAATACTCTCGCAATTGCTGCCGCAGGCGATTGCCGTGCGCATCTATCGCGCGCTGCTGGAAAACATGGCGTCGTTCTTCGGCTCGCAGATGAGCGCGATGGACAACGCCACGCGCAACGCCGGCGAAATGGTGAAGAAATACACGCAGCGCTACAACCGCACGCGTCAGGCGATGATCACCAAGGAACTGATCGAGATTATCTCGGGCGCCGAGGCGCTCTGAGCCGTTTGCACCGCGCGAAAGCGCCAGGGAATTTGAAGCGAGGACGAGAAATATGGCCACCGCCAACAAGCCCACAGGCCGCGTAACCCAGGTGATCGGCGCCGTCGTCGACGTGAAGTTCGACGGCCATCTGCCGGAAATTCTCAACGCGCTCGAGACGATGAATAACGGTTCGCGTCTCGTGCTCGAAGTGGCGCAGCATCTGGGCGAAAGCTCGGTGCGCTGCATCGCCATGGACATTTCGGAAGGGTTGGTGCGCGGCCAGGACGTCACCGACACCGGCGTGCCGATCGCGGTGCCGGTTGGCGCGGGAACGCTCGGCCGCATCATGAACGTCATCGGCGAGCCGGTGGACGAAGCGGGCCCGATCGTCTCGGAAGCGCGCCGCCCCATTCACGCGCCGACTCCTTCCTACGCCGAGCAATCGACGGAAGCGCAGATTCTCATCACCGGCATCAAGGTCGTCGATCTCCTCGCGCCCTACGCCAAGGGCGGCAAGATCGGCCTGTTCGGCGGCGCCGGCGTCGGCAAGACCGTGCTGATTCAGGAACTCATCAATAACGTCGCCAAGACACACGGCGGCAACTCGGTTTTCGCCGGCGTCGGCGAGCGCACCCGCGAGGGCAACGACCTCTATCACGAGTTCATCGAATCGAAGGTCAACGCTGACCCGCACAATCCCGACCCGAACGTGAAATCGAAATGCGCGCTGGTGTTCGGCCAGATGAACGAGCCTCCGGGCGCCCGCATGCGCGTCGCGCTTTCCGGCCTCACCGTCGCCGAATATTTCCGCGATCAGGGCCAGGACGTGCTGTTCTTCGTCGACAATATTTTCCGCTTCACCCAGGCCGGCTCGGAAGTGTCGGCGCTGCTCGGCCGCATCCCTTCCGCGGTCGGCTATCAGCCGACGCTGGCGACCGACATGGGCGCGTTGCAGGAACGCATCACCACGACGACCAAGGGTTCGATCACTTCGGTGCAGGCGATTTACGTCCCCGCCGACGACTTGACTGATCCGGCGCCGGCGACTTCGTTCGCCCACTTGGACGCCACGACGGTGCTGTCGCGTTCGATCGCGGAAAAGGGCATTTACCCCGCCGTCGACCCGCTCGACTCGACCTCGCGCATGCTGACCGCCGCCGTCGTCGGCCAGGAACATTACGACGTCGCCCGTAACGTGCAGCAGGTGTTGCAGCGCTACAAGGCGCTGCAGGACATCATCGCCATTCTCGGCATGGACGAATTGTCGGAAGACGACAAGCTCACTGTCGCGCGCGCCCGCAAGATCGAGCGCTTCCTGTCGCAGCCGTTCGACGTCGCCGCCGTGTTCACCGGCTCGCCCGGCGTGCAAGTGAAGATCGAGGACACGGTCAAGGGTTTTAAGGGCATCATCGAAGGCAAATACGACAGCCTGCCCGAGGCGGCGTTCTACATGGTCGGCACCATCGAGCAGGTCGTCGAGAAGGCGCAGCGGTTGGCGGCGGAAGCGGCGTAAGCTGCGTTCCGCCGTCATTGCGAGGAGCGCAGCGACGAAGCAATCCGTGACCGCGCGATGGATTGCTTCGCTATGCTCGCATTGACGGAACGAAGTTGATTTGAGGACTATCGATGGCCAGCTTTTCGTTTGAACTCGTCTCGCCCGACAAGCTCGTCTTCCACGGGCCGGTCGAGGACGTTCTGGTGCCCGGCAGCGAGGGCGATTTCGTCGTCCTGCGCGACCACGCGCCAGTGATGGCCTCGCTGCGTCCCGGCATTGTCGATATCGGCGAGGCCGGCGGCAAGCATACGCGGCTGTTCGTGCGCGGCGGCTTTGCCGACGTCAGCGCGGCCGGCCTGATCGTGCTGGCGGAGACCTGCATCCCCGTCGACGATCTCAGCGCCGAACGCATCGGCGTCGAGATCAAGGAAGCCGAGGAAGACCTCGCCGACGCGACCGACGAGCTGAAGCGCCTCGCCCAGGAAAAACTCGATCGCTTGCGCGAGCTCAAGGACGCGATGAAGATCTGAGGCCGGGTTCGCAGAAATTGCGGTCGCTCTCACGGGGACCCGCATGAACATCGTCACCCAAGCCGAAATCCACGCCGCCCATCAGCGCATCGCCGGGCATGTGCGCCGCACGCCGGTCATGGAAATTGCCTCGCATTCCGGCAGCGGCGCGCCTGTCTCGCTCAAGCTCGAATTCCTCCAGCATACCGGCTCGTTCAAGCCGCGCGGCGCGTTCAACAATCTGCTGACGCGCCCTGCCCCGCTTGCCGGCTGCGCGACGGCGTCGGGCGGCAATCATGGCGCTGCGGTCGCCTACGCCGCGGCGCGGCTTGGCGTCAAAGCGCGCATCTTCGTGCCCGAGACCGCGCCAGCGGTGAAGGTCGCCAAAATCAAGGCGCAGGGCGCCGAGATCGTGCTTGAGGGAGCGCTGTATGACGACGCGCAAGCGCTCTGCAATTCCTTCATCCGCGACAGCGGCGCGCTGGCGATCCACCCATTCGAATCGCCAGAAACCATCGCCGGCCAAGGCACGGTCGGCCTCGAATGGGAGGAGGATCAGGCGCGCCTCGGCTATCCCGCTCTCGACACGGCGCTGATCGCCGTTGGCGGCGGCGGCCTAATCGCCGGCGTCGCCGCCTGGTTCAAGGGCCGCACGAAAGTCGTCAGCGTCGAGCCCGGGGGGTCGCGCGCGATGCATGCGGCGTTTGCCGAGGGGCGGCCCGTCGATGTCGAAGTCCGCTCGATCGCCAGCGATTCGCTCGGCGCCCGCCGCATCGGCGATCTCGTGTTCGCCATTGCGCGCGACGCCGGCGTCGAAAATGTGCTGGTTGCCGACGCGGCAATCCGCGACGCGCAACGCGCGCTGTGGCGCGATTTCTGCATCATCGCCGAGCCGGGCGGCGCGGCGGCCTATGCGGCGCTGCTGAGCGGCGCCTATAAGCCCAAGCCGGGCGAGCGGGTCGGGATATTGCTTTGCGGCGGCAACGCCAATCTTGCCGCCCTTGCGCACGAGCTATAGGAAACGACCATGAGCGCGCCCCCCAGCAAGACCGCCCTGCCCGACCATCTGCTCGCCGGCTATCAGGCGTTTGCCGCGACGCGGCTGCGCGACGAACAGGCGCGTTTCAAGGAACTCGCCGAAAAGGGCCAGCAGCCGAAGGTCATGCTGATCGGCTGCTGCGATTCGCGCGTGCCGCCCGAAGTGATTTTCGGCGCGGGGCCGGGCGAACTTTTCGTCGTGCGCAACGTCGCCAATCTCGTGCCCATCTATGGCCCCGACGCCAATCTGCACGGCACCTCGGCGGCGCTCGAATTCGCCGTCATGGGCCTGCGCGTCGAGCATGTCGTGGTCATGGGGCACGCGCAATGCGGCGGCGTGCGCTCGTATGTCGAGAACGAGATCGACCCCTATTCGCGCCCGCTTTCGCCCGGCGATTTCATTGGCCAGTGGATGACGCTGATCAAGCCCGCCGCGGCGCGTCTGGGCCCGCCCGACGGGCCGGTCGAGGAATACATCGAACGTCTGGCGAAAGAATCCGTGCGCCAGAGCCTCGACAATCTAAGAACGTTCCCCTGCGTCAAGACGCTCGAAGAGCGCGGCCGCCTCACTCTGCACGGCGCCTATTTCGGCGTCGCCGACGGGCGCCTGCAAACGCTCGATGAAGCCACAGGCGCTTTCTCGCCGGTGTTCGCGGCGTATTAGAAGGATTGTGTTTGTCGCCTTCTCCACGAAGTGGGGAAGGTGGCCGGAGGCCGGATGGGGTATGGGACCGAGATGCCGCCTCGGGCGATTTGCACGAACGCTTGTGCGGACTTACCGACAATCCAACCTGCTTTCCACACCCCATCCGGCCTCCGGCCACCTTCCCCGGCGAAGCCGGAGAAGGCTATCATCACAACGTGCGATTTCTTCAAACGCGCGTTCGCGGGAATGACAGTTGCAGCTACGGCCCCGCCGCATACGTGCAATCCGCGCCGCCGCCGGCGTTCTGCCTGATGACATTCGGGTCGATCGTGCAGCTCAGCGCCGTCAGCGCTTCGAAGATCGATCCAGCGGCGCCATCGGAGGCGACGCCGGCCTCGGCCATCGTGGCGTAGAGTTCATTGGCGCGCCGCCCGGTGAAGTGGCGCGTCGCAGTCCCAAACGTCAGGTCGCACGAGCGCTGGTCGATCGCGACATCGCTGGCGCGGCACTGGATCTTGTCGGCCTTGACGATGATCGTGTGTCCGGCGGGAAAGTGGAAATTGTTGCGCCCGTCGAGCAGCCACGCCATCACGCGCCGGTCGCGCAGGCTGAGGCCCGGCTCATGCTCGGCGACCAGAGCCGCCAGCGCGAGACCGGCAAAATTGCCCGTCGTCGACGGCGCCGCGACGGCGCTTCCGATCAGCGCAAACGAACTTGCGACAAGCGTAAGATGTTTCAACATGTCCGCCCTCCACGTTTTTGCCGGGGCGGTATTGCGACGCTCCGGCGCATCGGGTCTTGGGTCGGGTCAGCGCCGTTAAATCCTATGGGCGCGAGCCGCCACGCCCATAGGATACGCCAGTTTCAGGACAACGCGAAACGCCGTCACGCCGCCTTGCGCTTGGGCTTGATCCAGCCGCGGTTGTTCAACACTTCGGCGATCTGGATCGTGTTGAGCGCCGCGCCCTTGCGCAGATTGTCGGAGACGACCCACAGCACCAAGCCGTTGTCGACCGTCGGGTCTTCGCGGATGCGCGAGATATACGTGGCGTCCTCGCCCGCCGCCTCGTGCGGGGTGATGTAGCCGCCCGGCTCGCGCCGGTCGATGACCAGGCAGCCCGGCGCCTCGCGCAAAATTTCGCGCGCTTCGTCGGCGCTGATCGGGTTGGCGAACTCGATGTTAACAGCCTCGGAATGGCCGATGAACACCGGCACCCGCACGCAGGTGGCGACGACCTTGATCTTCGGATCGAGGATCTTCTTCGTCTCCATCACCATCTTCCACTCTTCCTTGGTGAAGCCGTCTTCCATGAAGACGTCGATCTGCGGAATGACATTGAAGGCAATGCGCTTGGGGAACTTCTTCGATTCCACCGCGTCGGAAACGAACACCGCGCGGGTCTGCGCGAAAAGTTCATCCATCGCTTCCTTGCCGGCGCCCGACACCGACTGATAGGTCGAGACCACAACGCGGGTGAT
>JAYUFK010000318.1:0-9723 GCA_043739325.1 Methylocapsa sp.
AATTGGGCCGAGTTCCGCGACTCAGTCACAGACAACTTCCGCGTCATCAAACCCGGAGATTTTCGGGTCATGGCGTGAACCGGGTATACTATTCGATTGATGAAGTTGCAGCGGAAATAATCATCCTCGGCGTAAAGCACCCCGCGCGAAAGCGCCTGCATGACGACGCGTAGACAAAGGACGACTGCGAGATCGCGGATTATGGTTACGATTGAATCACGTCCCGATTGCGCCTCGTCGGCACTCTCTTTTTCAATTTCTCGGCCTCGGCATTGAGCAAAAAAGTGCGGTGAAGGAAGCCCTCTAATATATTCATCATCGTGTCGAGCTCGATTGCGGTTGGCTGCCAGCCACGATGCGCTGCGGCACTCCCAGCCTCTGTGATTGTTTCGAGCGCTTCCTGCTCGCTCATTCCAATTCTTCCCAACTTTACTAACGCGGTCAGCTTCTCCGCAAAGGTCGCTGACGGATCGACTTTCAGCAATGCTGAAGCCCGGTCGAACGCCGTGCGTATGCCTATCGCCGATAATACGCGAAGGTCATTATTCAGGGCCATGTAGATTTCCTCAAACAGCGAGGATAGGTCCTCGTCAATAGAGGGAAGCGCGAATGACCAGCCGGGTTTCTCACGTTTGGTGGGCGCGGGCCAATATTCGATCGTGACGGGAAGATAGGACTCATTTTCGCCTGAATTCGGATTCGTCCGGTATTCTTCATCTTCCGAAAACACACGACCGGTCTGAAAATACACAGCCCCGCATCCGCGACAGCGCAAAATACGATAATCGATCTGCCCCCAAACTTGGGAGTCTTCGTCTTCGTCGCGGCGTACATAATGACCAACAACGTCCGACATACGGGATCCGGCGCAATCCGGACAATGCCCTTGGATAGGCGAAGGTAAATCAGATGCATTCATGTTGCTCGCCTTCAGATGATCCATACGCCCGGGCTCTTTCCCCGCGCAATTGACTGGGCGCGGCGTGGAAAGCAGATGGTTGACTGCCCATGCAATTGGAAATTTCCCGCGCTTTTCAAGGGAGTCCCACGGAGTGCGTCGTCACCGCAATTCGAGCAGTTTGACCGCGCCTTTTCAATTCTCGCGAGTCATCTGCACCTACGGGCACCCCGAGCGTCTTGCGTGCCGATCCAGCGGCGATACAACACTCGTATGACGAATCGCGCAACACCCGCCGCCCGGTCAGGTACAGTGTCCCCGGCGATTTTGCGATGCGCTGCACTGGCGGCCCTGACCCTGCTCACCCTCGCCGCGCCCGCGCTCGCCGATCCGCTATCCCCTGACAGGCCCGACAATAAATCCTCGCAGGAGCTACAACTGCGCGGCGTCGAGGACACTTTGCACCAATCCGACGAGCAGCGGCGGCGCATTGAGGCGGACATCGAGAGCATCCGCGTCGACCGCGCGCGGCTCGCCGCCGCGCTGATCGAGACGACGGCCAAGGTTCAGGACAACGAGCGCCAGATCGCGGCGGCCAACGAACGGCTCGCCAACCTGACGACGAGCCAGGATGCGCTGAAACGTTCGCTCGACGCGCGGCGCGACGTCATCGCCGATGTGCTCGCCGTCATGCAGCGCATGGGCCGCAATCCGCCCCCCGCGATCCTCGTGCGTCCGCAAGATATGACCGAGGCGATCCGCGCTTCGATGCTTCTGGGTTCTGTCGTCCCCGACCTCAATAACGAAACCATCGCATTGTCGCGCGATCTCGACGAGCTGGCGCGTCTGCACGTCTCGATCGAGACGGAAAAGCAGGGCTTGAGCGAACGCGCCGCGACCCTTGCGCAAGACAAGCCGCGCCTCGCCAGTCTGGTTGACGCACGTCAGCAAGCGCTTTCGGCGGCGCAGGAGGCGCTGGGCTCCGAGCGCGCCCGCGCCGCCGAACTGGCGCGCCAGGCCTTCACTCTCAAAGAATTGATCGCCCGTATGGAATCGGAAGTCGGCGCCGCGAAAGCCGGCGCCGCAGCGGCAGCGGCGGCGGATCTTGCGGCGGCGAGCGAGGTAAAAAACAAGGCGACCGCGGCCCGCGCCAGCGATCCGGCGCGGCTCAAACCAGCAATGGCTTTCGCCGAGACGCGCGGCCAATTGCCGCTGCCCGCCGCCGGCTCGATCATCAAGGATTTTGGCGCTCAGGACAGCTTCGGCAGCGCGGAAAAGGGCGTTTCCGTCGCAACGCCGGCGGGCGCGACGGTCGCCTCGCCGGTCGACGGCTGGGTGGCGTTTTCCGGACCCTACCGCACTTATGGCCAACTCTTGATAATCAATGCCGGCAGCGGCTATTATATCGTGTTGGCCGGCATGGAACGAATCAATGTCTCGGTTGGCCAATTCGTTCTGGCGGGAGAACCTTTGGCCGTGATGGGCAATGGGTCGGCTAGGACTGCAAGCGCCTTGGCTATTGGCGCCGCGCAGCCCGTTCTCTATATCGAGCTAAGAAAAGACGGAACGGCGATCGATCCGGGGCCGTGGTGGGCGAAGACAGACATCGAAAAGGCACGCGGATAATGCGCAAGGTTTCTTATCTGGTTCTGGGCGCGGCGCTAGGCTCCGTCGCGGCTTCGGCAGTTCCGCAAACCGCTCTTGTACTTAGCAACGGCGCTTTCGCGGCTGCCGCCGATACCTATCGCCAGCTCAACCTGTTTGGCGACGTGTTCGAGAAAATTCGCACCGATTACGTTGAAAAGCCTGACGAAGCCAAACTTGTGGAAGCGGCGATCAATGGCATGCTGACCTCGCTCGATCCGCATTCCAGCTACATGGACGCCAAGGCGTTCCGCGACATGCAGGTGCAGACCAAGGGCGAGTTCGGCGGTCTTGGCATCGAAGTGACGCAGGAAGACGGCATCCTCAAGGTTGTCACGCCGATCGACGACACGCCGGCCGCCAAGGCGGGCATCATGTCGGGCGACATCATCATCGCCATCGACGGCGAACAGGCGACGGGCCTGACGCTCGATCAGGCGGTCGACAAGATGCGCGGCGCGATCAATTCGGCGGTGACGTTGAAGATCCAGCGCGGCCCCAGCAAGGACGTCAAGGACATCAAGATCGTCCGCGACGTCATCAAGGTGCAGTCGGTCCGCTCCCACATTGAGGACGGCGACATTGGCTATATCCGCATCACCCAGTTCACCGAGCAGACCTTTGACGGCCTGAAGGCGGCGATGGAGAAGTTCGAGGCGGACCAGCCCGGCGCCAAGCTGAAGGGCTACATCCTCGATCTGCGCAACAATCCGGGCGGGTTGCTCGACCAGTCGATCGAAGTCGTCAACGCCTTTGTTGACAAGGGCGAGATTGTTTCGACCCGCGGGCGCAACGCCGACGAAACCCAGCGTTTCAATGCGCGTCCTGGCGGCGACCTCTCGCATGGCAAGCCGGTGGTCGTGCTGATCAACGGCGGCTCGGCCTCGGCCTCCGAAATCGTCTCGGGCGCGTTGCAGGACCATAAGCGTGCGACGCTGATCGGCACGCGCTCGTTCGGCAAGGGTTCCGTTCAGACGATCATGCCGCTGGGCGAGAATGGCGCGCTGCGACTGACCACAGCGCGCTATTACACGCCCTCTGGCCGCTCGATCCAGGCCAAGGGCATCGAGCCGGACATCCAGATTCTCGAGGACGTGCCTGACGATCTCAAAGGCAAGGACGACACCAAGGGCGAGGCCTCGCTCAAGGGCCATCTGAAGAATGGCGCGGACGAAAAGACCGGATCGCAAGCCTACGTGCCGCCCGACGCCAAGAACGACAAGCAGTTGATTGCCGCGGTCGATCTGCTGCATGGCGTCAAGAAGGCTGCCGCGGCCCCGATTGTGCCGGCAAAGACGACGGAACCCGCCAAGGACGCGGCGAATCCGGCGCCCGCCGACACGCCGGCGGCGACGCCGACGCCCGATCCCGCCAAACCTAACTGACGTGAGCCGTAAGGAATGGCCTCTTGATACTACGGAAGGTTTCATATCTGGCTTTGGGCGCGGTGCTTGGCGCGGCGCTCATCGGCCTTGGCGCGCAGCACACTTTCGGGCTGTTGTCGAGCAGCGTGCGTCCAGCGGCGGCCGCCGGGACGGCTGACAAGCTTGGCTTGTTCGCTACGGTGTTCGAGAAAGTGCGCGAGACCTATGTCGAGAAGCCAGACGACGACAAACTCGTCGTCGGCGCGATCAACGGCATGCTCGCCTCGCTCGACCCGCACTCGAACTATCTCGATGCGAAAACGCTGCACGATTTCCAGCAGACGATGAAGGGCGAGGAATTCGGCGGCCTCGGTCTTGAGGTGATGCAAGAAGGGGGGCTGGTGAAAGTCGTCAGCCCCATCGACGAGACGCCGGCGGCGCGCTCGGGCATTCTTTCAGGCGATCTCATCGTCGGCATTGACGAGACGCCGGTGCTCGGCCTGACGCTGAAGGAAGCCGTCGACAAGATGCGCGGCAAGGCAAACACGCCGGTCAAACTGAAGATCGAGCGTGGGCCGAACAAGGACGTGCGCGAATTCACCATCGTGCGCGAAATCATCCATGTACAATCGGTGCGCTCGCATCTCGAGTCGGGCGATATCGGCTACATCCGCATCACCCAGTTCAATCAGCAGACCACCGAAGGCCTGAAGAAGGCGATGGAGAAATTCCAGGCGAATGGCGGCGGCGCCAAGCTGAAGGGCTACATCCTCGATCTGCGCAACAATCCGGGCGGGCTGCTCAACCAGTCGGTGCAAGTGGTCAACGCCTTTGTCGATCGCGGCGAGATCGTATCGACGCGCGGGCGCAGCGCCGACCAGGAGCAGCATTACACCGCGCGCCCGGGCAGCGATATTTCACAAGGCAAGCCGCTAGTCGTGTTGATCAACGGCGGCTCCGCGTCAGCCTCGGAAATCGTCTCGGGCGCATTGCAGGACCTCAAGCGCGCAACGTTGATTGGCACGCGCTCGTTCGGCAAGGGCTCCGTGCAGACGGTCCTGCCGCTTGGCGACAATGGCGCGGTGAAACTCACCACCGCGCGCTATTACACGCCGTCTGGCCGCTCGATTCAGGCCAAGGGCATCTCTCCCGATATCAAGGTGCTCGAAGACATTCCGGAAGATCTGAAAGGCAAGGTCGACACCAAGGGCGAGGCCGCCCTGCCGGCCCATCTGAAAAATGGCGACGACGAAAAGGGCGGCTCCGACGCCTACGTGCCGCCCGAGGCGAGCAAGGATAAACAACTGATCGCCGCGGTCGACCTGCTGCACAACGTCAGGAAGGCCGATGTCGCCGCGCCCGCCGACCCGGCGAAGGCGGATGCAACGCTGGCGGTCAAGCCGAACTGACAGGGCGATTTCCGCTGGACGCGCTTTTTAGGCGAGTTGCGGCAGCGAATGGCGCACGATCATCTCGACAAACGCCGAGCGAGTCAGCGCCAAGCGCTTTGCTTCCGCATCGATCGCTTCAAGAAGATTGGAATCGAGTGACAGGTTGGCCTTGGTCGGCCTTCCCTTCTCGCGGATCAGCGGGACGCTCGCAATGGTCGAGCCTTCCCGCAGCGCGCGCCTGACTTCAACGTCTTCACGCAGAATTTCCACAGGGCGGGGCGCCGGAAGCGCTTCGCCAGCCTCGAGCGTGACTTCGACCCAATCGCGCATCGCGGCCATGGCATTGACGAGGGCCTGATCGATCGATTTTCCCATCGCCGTGCAACCCGGAAGATCGGGAAATATGACGCCGTAAGCGCCGGCCTTGCCATCAATGAGGGCGGTGTAGCGGGCCATGCGAACCTCCAAAATCCGGTCGTTGGCGCCTATCCAACCCATCCCGCGACCTTCGAGATTTGTCGCGCCACGCCAGCCGACAGCGCTCGATGACGCGGCACGGACAGGACGCCGGGGTCTCTCGGGATGCTTGAAAACGTCGTGTTCCGCGCCATTGCGAACCACAACACGCCATCCTTCGGATTCGAGGCGGCGAACGATCTTTGCCCTGCTTGTCTCGGTCGCAGGCAAAGCAATCCCCAATCCGTGCGCCTATATAGGCGCATATAGCCAATCGGTCAAGCACTCTGTGCGCCCAAATAGGCGCACAGAGCTGCGCCACCCCTCACACTGCCAGCCGCGTTTTCACGATCGCGCTTGCCTTGGCGAAATCCATTTGCCCGGCGTAGGATTCTTTCAGCGCCGAGACCACTTTCCCCATATCCTTGATTGTAGCGGCGCCGGTCAGCGCGATGGCGGCGTCGACCGCCGCGGCCACGCCCGATTCGTCCATCTGCTTGGGCAGGAATTCGCCGATGATGGCAATTTCGGCGCGCTCCTGCTCGGCGAGTTCGGCGCGTCCCGCCTTTTCGTAAATCTCCAGCGATTCCTGGCGTGATTTCACCATCTTGGTGAGAAGAGCCAGTTCATCGGCGCGGCTGACGATCTTGCCGCTGCCGCGCATTTCGATTTCCTTGTCTTTCAAGGCCGACATAATCAGGCGCAGCGCGCCGACGCGCACCTTGTCGCCCGATTTCATCGCGTCCTTGATCTGAGACAGTAAAATTTCCCGCATCGCGTCACCCTTCACTTGCAGCGCCCCGCCCATATTGTAGCCTTGACGCCCCGCACGCCCGCCGCCTAAGCACAGGCGCGAAACATTAGCGGGAACGTAGAGCGCGGATGACCCTAGTTCAAGGCGATAGCAAGGCGGATGGCTGGATCGAGCCCAAGACGACCGGCGTGCTGGCGCTCGCCAACGGCATGATCATCGAAGGCTATGGCCTGGGCGCGACAGGCGCCGCCGTCGGCGAAGTCTGCTTCAACACGGCGATGACGGGTTACGAGGAAATTCTCACCGACCCATCCTATGCCGGCCAGATCATCACCTTCACGTTTCCCCACATCGGCAATGTCGGAACCAACGAAGAAGACATCGAGACGGTCAATCTCGCCGCCTCGTCCGGCGCGCGCGGCGTGATCGTGCGCGCGCCCATCACTGACCCCTCGAGCTTTCGCGCCACCCGGCGGCTCGACGACTGGCTCAAGTCGCGCGGCATCGTTGGCCTGTACGGCATCGACACGCGCGCGTTGACCGCGATGATTCGCGAGCGTGGCATGCCCAACGCCGTCATCGCGCACAATGCCGATGGCGTTTTCGATCGCGCCGCGCTCACCGCGCAGGCGGCGGCCTGGCCTGGCATCGACGGCATGGATCTCGTTCCCTCCGTCACTTCATCGCAGCGCTACGACTGGAACGAGGGCGTATGGGCGCTCGGCGAAGGTTACAAGCACGGCGGCAAGGGCAAATACTTTGTCGTCGCCATCGACTATGGTGTGAAGAGCACCATCCTGCGCCTACTGGTCGACGCTGGTTGCTCGGTCACGGTCGTGCCCGCAGCGACGCCGGGATCGGAAATCCTGGCGATGAAGCCGGATGGCGTGTTCCTGTCGAACGGCCCCGGCGATCCCGCCGAGACCGGCAAATACGCCGTGCCGGCGATTCAGGAATTGCTGAAGAGCCGCACGCCGGTGTTCGGCATCTGCCTGGGCCATCAGATGCTTGGACTGGCGGTGGGCGCGCGCACGATAAAGATGAGCCAGGGCCATCACGGCGCCAATCATCCGGTGAAAGACTTTACCACCAACAAGGTCGAGATCGTCTCGATGAACCACGGCTTCGCCATCGACGCCAAGAGCCTGCCAGCCAACGCCATGGAGACGCATGTCTCGCTGTTCGACGGCTCGAATTGCGGGCTGGCGCTGAGCGATGCGCCAGCGTTCTCGGTGCAGCATCACCCCGAGGCGTCGCCAGGGCCGCGCGACAGCCACTATCTGTTCAAGCGCTTCGTCGCGATGATGGAGAAGGCGCGGAACGCCGGGAAAGCCGGATAATACAGCTTCAGTCGTCGGTGAGCCGGGCGAGATGCGTCATCAATTCGCCGATGCGCGCCTTCAACTTTTCGTTTTCGGCCAGCAGCGCCTTGATGCGCGCCTTCGCCGCATCGCCAACGGGTTGCTCCTCCGGCGCTTCGACGCGCTGAAACGCCACGCCGGCGACATCGCCGCGCCGCCACACCAGCGTGGCGAGGCAATCGACGGATTTTTGCGGAATGGCAATCTGGAAAGCGTCGGGCAGGCTGATCGCCGCGGGGATGTTCAACTTCGCTCCGGTAGCCGATATCTGCATGACCGTGCACGGCGTGGACATGGCGCCATTGCTGTAAGAGATGCGCGCGGCGAGAAAAGCCCGCTCACGCGGGGCCCGGCGCTCCGGGCTTGAATCGGCCTTCAGTTCTGCGTTTGCCACAGCTTATCCTTGTCGCATCGCGATCGACCCAGCGGACCACATAGCGCGATCGAAGCTCGAGTATAACTAAACTTGCTTGATTAAATCTAAACTTTGCGGCGTAAAGGTTATCGCGAAACCATAGCTTCAGCCAACGGAGAGTTCCTCGGCCAATCTCTGCATGAAGCCGACGCAGGCTTCGATCTGGGCAACCTCGACATACTCGTCGGGCTTGTGCGCCTGATCGATCGACCCCGGCCCGCAAACAACGCTTGGCAATCCGGCGCGCTGGAACTGCCCGGCCTCCGTCGCATAGGAGACGGCTGCGGTTCGATTAGCCCGCGCTAGCTTGAGCGCGAGTGTTTCGGCCGCCGAACCGGGCCGCGCGTCGAGGCCGGGCACATCGACTTCCATGATCGTCTCGACGTTGGCCTCGCCAGCGAACCGCCGCAGCCGGGGCAGCGCGACCTCGTCAATGAACGATTGGACCTGCGCCAACGCGCTCGCCGTCGTGATGCCAGGCAGACCGCGAAACTCCCAGTGGAAAATACACTCTCGCGCCAGAATATTGCGCGCTGTCCCGCCGTGGATCTGGCCGACATGCAGCGTCGAATACGGAGGATCGAAGCGCGGATTGCAGAATTCGGGCGCCTCCCAGGTGCGAGCGATGCGATGAATCTCGGCAACAATATCAGCCGCCGCGGCGATGGCGTTGGCGCCCAGCGCCGGTTTGGACGAATGCGCTTCGACGCCGGTGACGATCGTGCGAAACGTCGCGACGCTCTTGTGCGCATCGGCGACCTCCATCATCGTCGGCTCGCCGACAATCACCGCGGCGGGACGCGGCAGATCGGCGCCGAAGCGCGCGATGAAATCCAGCGAGCCCTTGCAACTCGTCTCTTCGTCATAGCTCAGGAGGATATGGATCGGGCGCGTCAGGCCGGCCGCCTTGAAGTGCGGCGCCATCGCCAGCGCGACGGCGTCGAAGCCCTTCATGTCGCAGGCGCCGCGCCCGTACAGACGACCGGCGTCGCGGCGCAGACGAAACGGATCGCCGCTCCATTTTTGTCCCGCGACAGGCACGACATCGGTATGGCCCGACAGCACGATTCCGCCATCGACCATCGGCCCGATCGTCGCCAGCAACGCGGCCTTATCGCCCTGCCTGTTGGGGGCGCGCAAAGTCGCGATCCCCTTGCCGCGCAGATAGCCTTCGACAAAATCGATCAAGGGGAGATTGGAGACGTCGCTGACGCTGGCGAAGGCAACCAACCGCTCGAGCAGCGCAATCGCGTCTTCAGTGATCTCAGCAATCAACTGTTTCTCCTGCCCGCCGCGCGCGCACATTCATCATAGGGCGGCGCCGCATCCTGTCGAGGCCCGCACTAGCAGCCTGTCGGACTTAACATTGCGCCTGTGGTTGCGCTAGAATCGGGCGTTGATTCTCGTGGGGCGACGGGCGGTTTTGATGAGCAACTTCCG
>JAYUFK010000319.1:0-25668 GCA_043739325.1 Methylocapsa sp.
GGCGCCGTCTTGCCACATCATAAAAAAGACGGCTTCCTTGCGTCACCGCACTATTTGCAGATTTCCCGGTTCAAGCCGGCCAGGCGAGTTTGCAGCCAGAGTCCTCAAGTTTTCCGGCGACGGCCTCGCCCTTCACAACACTGGTCACCTTGAAGAAATCGTCCGCCGAGGCGCCCTCCGCCTGCGCCGACCCCACATAGAGATTGGGGATTAGCTGGTTTTGGCCCTCGCGATAATAGGCGCCATCCGGCATCAGCGCGACCTCAGGCGGCAGCTTGAAGCCCTGCAGGAATTTCGCCATTTTCACCGCTTCAAGCGAGTTGGCTCCGTTCGCGGCCAACGCGCAGGTCCAGGTCGCGACATAGCCGAACCAGGTGCGCGCCGTCGGCACGCGTCCGCTCGCCTTCTTGATCGCCTCGACGAATTCGGCGACATGCGGCACCCCGGGCTGATTCCAGTACCATTCAAACACCCAGTTGCCGATGCGCGCCTCGGGCGGCAGACCCTCAAGCGCTTCGAGTTCTTGCTGAGCGCCAGCCAGATGCAGCTTCTTGTCGAGGCCGAACTGCACCGCCTGTTTCAGCGCGTTTATCATGTCCTGTCCCTGCACGAGAAAAACCAGAACATCGGGATTGGCCGCCTGCGCCTTGATCAGATTCGCCGAGAAATCTGTGGTGGCCAACGGCGTCAAGTCCTCGCCAACCTTGCTGACGCCGAGCGCCGCGCCGGCTTTTTCCATGCCGGCCTGAAGCGAATGGCCAAAGGCATAGTCCGGCGTAATGTAGTACCATTTCTTGCCGTAGCTATCGGCCAGCGTTCTGGCGATGGCGTTGGCCTCCATCTGCGTGGTGTTGCAGACGCGGAACACGTTCCAGTGGCAGTTGGCTCCGGTGATCGCGTCCGCATGCGCGCCTGGAAGAACGTGCAGGACGCCTGCATCATAGCTGACTTGCGCCATGGCCGCTGCCAGCGCCGAATTCGAACTGCCGAGCAGAAACGAAACCTTGTCGCGCTCGATAAGTTTATGCGCCTTTTGGACAGCGGTGCCGGCGTCGCCGCTGGTCGAATCCTCTGCGATCAGTTCGGCCTGACGACCAAGGATACCCCCTTTGGCGTTGATCTGTTCGACCGCGAGTTGGCAGCCGGTCATTTCGTTCTTACCGTACGCGGCGTAAGTGCCCGTCAGAGGGTTATCGACGCCGATCTTGATATTGTCCTCAGCGCGCGCCGCGACGATAAACGGGCTGGCGATTTGCGAAGCGCCCAGAATAAGGCCGCCCTTGAGCAATTCCCTACGCCTGACTCGGCGTGATTTACAGGCAGGAATCATCGCTACCTCCCGGAATGTGTGGCGTTTTCATCGCACATCATTGACGGTAACGTAACTCGGAGTGACCACCGCTACAAGAGCGCGTTTGCCGGTGGCCCGCTGGGGGATGGCCTCGCCGCCCCTCGCCGGCCTAGGGGTTCATCTGGCGGATGTCGGTCAATGGAGGTGCCCAAATTAGGCATTCGGTCGGACCACGAAGATATTGTTTTAGCTGTTTAGAGGGAGCGCTAGATGAGACAACTCATAGTCTACGGATGGAACTTCATATTTAATGCTGAAGTGAGTCCGCTTCGTCACATTCCGGATGTTGCGATGCGGCATTATGTGTTGCAGGTGTTGGGGTTCATGTGGGCAATTAGTTTTGGCGTCGCAATCGGAAGCTATACGATACTTGTTGCAAGATTTACGATTTACGGATTTACGGGGACATGATACACAATCCCTAATTTTACGGCGACTTCGGTTTGTTCTTAACCATTTGATAAGGCTGACATAATTGCCATGTCCGAAACAATTGATGGACAGATTGTGGGTTCCTTCCGATAATGCCGATGGGTCCGGAGCAGTTGCGCGCGATCAATGGACGCAGAAGTGCGAGCGTTGGCGGGATTTCACTCTGGTCGTCGCCGAGCGAGATTGCCGCAATCGAAGGGGAGTTGACGGTGAGCTGTTTTGATTTGGGGGCCGAGGTGGCGTTGTCCGGCCATTTTGAAACCGCTCTTGAACGTAAGGAGAATTTGGCGAAAGCGACGATAGCTGGCGGGCTTTTTCTATCAGTAATTACAATATACCAATGTTATCAATAAGTTAGTCATATGAGCGGCCTCCTGGGAACGAATTTCGTGCGTGATTTCGCACTTAAGTCCATGGAATCGTTCAACCCCCGACCAAAGTGCGGAAATTTGCGGAACTCCTGCCAAGTCCTCTGAGGCGGCGATCGCGGCTCTCTGGACCTTTGGCTCCTCACGCCCGATATAGAGGTCAACCCGCCCTCTTGAGGAACCTTCCGCATGTCGATCCGCCCGGTCAAGCGCATCTCCCAATCCACCCCCACCATCGAAGGCGCCGGCGTCAAGCTGCGCCGCGTGTTCGGCTTTGGCGACACCTCCGAATTCGATCCTTTCCTGATGATGGACGATTTTCGCGGCGACCGGCCCAGCGATTACAGCGCCGGTTTTCCCTGGCATCCGCATCGCGGCATCGAGACCATTACCTACGTTCTGGCGGGCAGCGTCGATCACGGCGACAGTCTTGGCAATCGCGGCGCGCTCGGCGCGGGCGATGTGCAATGGATGACGGCGGGGCGCGGCATCATGCATCAGGAAATGCCCAAGGGCGACGCGCTCGGGCGCATGCACGGCTTTCAGCTCTGGGCCAACCTGCCCTCGTCGCTAAAAATGACTTCGCCGCGCTATCAGGACATCCCGGCGCTCGAAATTCCCGAAGTCGTCGATGACGATGGCTCCAGCGTGCGCGTCATCTGCGGCGATTTCTGGGGCAAGACTGGCCCGGTCGACGGCATCGCCGCCGAGCCGCGCTATCTCGACGTTTTCGTTCCCGCCGGCAAGCGCAAGACCTTCAAGGTCGAGACCTATCGCCAGGCCTTTGCCTACATCTTCGAGGGCGATGGATTGTTCGCTGGCGCCTCCGAGCCGTTTGGCGTGTTGCACGAAAAGGAAATCGACGGCGAAGAGATTCTGGTGCGCGAAAAGGTCGGCAATCGCTCGCTCGTTGTGTTCGACAGCGGCGATGAAGTCTCGCTACAGGCGGGGGATCGCGGCATCCGCTTTCTCCTCGTCTCCGGCCGCCCGATTCGCGAGCCGGTGGCCTGGCACGGGCCGATCGTGATGAACACCCAGGACGAGTTGCGCCAGGCCGTGCGCGAATTGCAGAACGGCACGTTCATCAAACACGGATGATCGAGGCACGCAGCGTTCTCGTCCTCGGCGGCGCGCGCTCCGGCAAGAGCGCGTTCGCCCAAAAACTCGCTGAAGAGAGCGCGCTGGAGCGGCTCTATCTCGCGACGGGCTCGGCGGGCGACGAGGAAATGGCGGTGCGGATCGCCCAGCACCAGGCGGAGCGCGGCGCAGGTTGGTCGACGCGCGAGGAACCGCTGGCGCTTGCCGCCGCGCTGGAAGCGGAAGCGCGGCCGGGACGCGTCGTGCTGGTGGATTGCCTGACCTTCTGGCTCAGCAATTGCCTGTTCGCGGACCGGGACCTGGCGCAGGAGAGCGCGCGGCTCTGCAACGCACTAGGCGCGCTCAAGGGGCCGGTCGTGCTCGTCTCGAACGAAGTCGGTTCGGGCATCGTGCCGGAGACAAAGCTCGGCCGCGATTTTCGCGACTGGCAGGGCCGCCTCAATCAGGATGTCGCGCGCGTCTGCGACGCCGTCGTGTTGGTCGCGGCGGGATTGCCGATGCTGCTGAAACCCGCGCCGGCGTTGCGGATCGCCTTGCGCTAGGAGCGCAGGGCGCAAGCGCGGATCCTCATATTGAATAGCGCGTTCCTGGCGCCCGCGTTCAGCTTAGGCGGCCTCGAAGGGACGCCGGCCGCGCTTCAGCTTTGTCGTATCGCTGGCGACGCGCGAACGACCCAGCAACAGCCGGGGACCCGTTGGGCGCGCCATCTCGCCATCGCTGAAGCGTTGGTCGCCCGCGTCGGCCGACGACGCATCCTCCGCCGCGCGAGCATCCCGGTCCGTGCTGAGCGCTCCCTCGGCAAGCATGCGGCGGGACCGTTCGGCCTCCAGCTCCTCGATGAGGGCGCGCACTCGCGCCGCGGAACTTGCCGCGGCCGTCGCCAGTTCGCTGGCTCGCGCTTCAAGCCGCGCCTCGAGATCCTGAATGCGCAACGCCATCTGGCCGGTTTCGTTGTGCTTTTCACGCAGGCTGGCGATGAGCGGCTTGACGCGGCGCAGCATAGTCTTTTGTTGAGCCTTGGCGGACGCATGATCAAGCAGGGCGGCATCGCGCGAAGCCTCGGCGGCCCTGAATTTGTGCTCGCCATGATTGGCGGCAAGGTCCGCTTCCTGCGCCCGGCGTTCGGCCCGCCTGATCTCGTCGTTCTTCATCTGCAGTTCTGTCCGCGCCTCCGCCAGAAGGCGTTCATGCACACCGCTGACGCCATTCGCCTGATCGAGCTGTGATTGCAGCTCGGCAACGTCGGCGCGATGCTGATCGGCCTCGCGCTGCCAAAGACCGCGCATGCGCGTATGTTCTTGTTGAAAATCGTGCAGTTCGGATTCGAGATTGGCGATGCGGTTGCGCGAGGCGTCGAGGCCAATCTGCGCGTCTTCGAGATCGGTGACGGAACGCGCCAATGCATTTTGCGATTCCACCAGCGCATCTTTCAGCGAACTGACCGATTGCTCGGCGAGTTCCGCGCGCAGCGAGTTCTCCGCGACGTCCGTATTGCGCTGCGCGATCAGCAGATCGGAAATCTTCAATTCGCCGCGCGCCGCCGCGAGCTCCTGTTCCGCGAAACCGGTGAGTTCGCTCTGCTTGGCGAGCGCGCGCGTCAGATCCGCCAACTGATCGCGCAGTTGCGCGCCCTCGGCCTCGAGCTGTTGAATCCGGCTCTCGGCCTCCTCCACAGCGCGCGAGAGACGCGCCATTTCGGGGTGCAGCAGATCGAGTTCGGAGCGCGCGTGATCGTGCGCCTCGCTTAATTCCTTTATCCGCGTTTGTGCGGCTTCATTCGCCTCGCGCTCGAACTTGCCGATGGCTTCGCGCTTGGCGAGTTGGGATTTCGTCCGCTCCAGATCGTCGAGAATTTGGCTGGTGTGACCGAAAACGTCGCATAGATCGTCTTCCAGCGTACTCAGCAAGTTCGCCTTGCGGATGATGCTTTCGTGGCGACGGCGCATGTCTTCGTTCTCGCGTCCGACGTCCGAGAGAAGTTGCCCGTTGTCGGCGAACGCGTCCGCTTCTGGCGAGACGATCGACGATTGCTTCGGCGGGTCGCCGGTCAGCATCACGCTGGTGTGGTTTCTTGCTCCCATCAGCCGTGCAGTCAGCAACGATATTTTGTTCATCGCGAGACCCATTTTTTGTCCTTCGGAGCGCACAAGAAAGTCCAGCCTGCCGCTTCTCAGGAACGCGGATTTTCGTTTTCGGCGGTAACTCCAGCGACGTTCGTAAAATTCCGGTCCAATGTCGACGAAATCGTTTATCTTTAGTTAACTACTTTGGTTACTGCGAGTAAACTGGAATTTCAACTTCCCATCTCAAGCGCGCTGACGCAATGGCCGCAGCGGCGCTTTGCAATTGCCTGAACGGCGGGTTGGACGCGGTCAGGGACGCGAAATCCTTGCGTGCCTAGCCTGAGGGATGGGCGGCCCGGTTCAGCAGCCTGTGGGGCAAAAACCTAGCAGAAAGAGCAACGTTTGCAAAACCTCTATGCGCGCCTTCTGCGAAGAGGTGTCGAATGCGATCGCCGCCACGCGTCAAAATTGCCAGCGGACCTGTCGGGCATCCCCCGGGCCAAGGCCCGCTCGAAGAAAACATTATCGCGCGTAGAGGTTTTCGTGGCCAACGGGACAGTTCGCCGAAGTAATCATATGCTGTCCGCGAAATGTTACTTCACGGCCAATTCGCTCAAACGTTGGCCTGCTTCGCGCACCCCTGCGGTAAGGGCCTGCGCGTAGAGCCGCCGCGCTTTCTCCGGATCGGCCTCCACGCCGCGCGCTTTCCATCGATCCAGAACGTGCGGATCGTAAGTTTCGGCGAGAGCAAACATCGCGGCCGCGTCGCCGCGATCGGCGGCTCGCTCGAGAAATAGGCGAGCAGTCGTGATATCGCCGCCAGCGATGAAATCGCGGGCTTTATCGGCGAAGAGCCGCGTCTCCTCCGTTTGGCTATTAGCCGCTGGTGGGGGCGTCGTCGCCAGCGCTGGCGGCTCGGCCTGCGGCTTTGGTGGAGGCGGCGCGGGCTCGCTTTTCACTTCCGCCGTCGCCGGCGCGGCAGGCGTAACACTGGACGCCGCCGACGCCATTGGCGCCGCGCCCGCGTCGACTGGTTGCAGTGTGGCGACCGGTTCCTCGCGTTTCCCGGCGACGCAGTCTGTCGGGCGGCCACAGTCGGCCCCGGGCGCACAACCCTCCTGTGGGCTGTGCGGAACGGCGGCGATAACAGAATCCTCGGGTGCAGTCGAAATGGCGTTCAGCTTCAGCAAGCCGACGGCCGCCGCGACGACTGCAACCGCGGCGAGGCCCCCGAGTCCGGGGACCCGCCAAGGCTTGCGATGGCGCATCGCGCGGCGGAGCCGGGCGCGGGCGTCTTTCTCGGCTGTATTGTCCTCGCGTCGCAATTTTGTCGAGCTCGCTTTAGGGCTGAGCATTCGCGGCTCTGGCCTTGCGCCAGGCGACAAAGGCCTCAAACAGCTTCTGTTCTTCAGCCGGGCTCGCGGTCACGCTGCTCCGGCCCGAGTCTTTCAGAAAAGCGGAAAATTCCGAAATGCTCGGATCGGCGCCTGTATTGGGCGGGTGCGCCACATTGGCGTCAACCCATTCCTGCGCCGCCGGGAAACGTCGCCACCCAACCGCGATTCCAAATGGATTGACCCCCTTCCAGATCGAATCTCGCCCGGGAGCCTGTAGGTCCCGAAAATGGCTGAAAAGCTGTTCGGCGAACCGCGCGACACGCTTGTAGCGGTCCGAATTCTTGGGCCAATTGTAAGCGGCGATCACAGCGTTGAGCGAAACCGTCTCGAGCTTCTGGCCGGGCGGGACGAGGCGGGGGTACGTGTCAGCCGGGAAACTGGCCGGATTGTAGACTGATTGCAATTCCTTAGGGTAAGGCACCGCGATGAGATGGAACCGCCCGTCGTTCTTGAAGTCCAGCATAGTCTGGTCGGGGTAAGGATCCCAGTCAACGACGGCATCAATTTCCCCGGCTTTCAGTTTTTCCTGGGCGGCTTTCGTGGGAAGGTTGATCAATTGGACGTTGATGCCGAGATGTTCGAAGACGTTGGCGCTGGAAGCAGCCACACCACCGCCCGCCAACGCACGTTCACCTTCTTGCCCGCCAGTTGATGGATATCGGTCACGTCGTTCGACGTCAGGACGTGCATTTCCTCGTTTTGCAGCCGCGCGATGTAAGTGATGGTGTTTTCGACATTGGGCATGTCGCCCAGTTTTCGGGCGATATCGAGGGCATCGGAATGCATCAGCGCCACGTCGACCCCCCTGCAGTAGGCGAGATCGCGAATATTCTGCTCTGTGCCCTTGCCGATGATGCCGATGACGCGCAAGTCGGGGCGCTTGTCGAAAGTTGCGGTGAGATCCGCGGTCATGCGCATATAGTGTTCGCTCGCGCCTTCCGACATGACGCCGATCGTGCCCTCGTTCGCGGCGCTGGCGCCCGCGCCGGGTTTTGTGGCGACGTGCACTGTGGTGTGCTTTCGCCGATGGGCATATTTGGCGGGCGCTCGAGGAAGCGATGCCGATTCAGCGTTACGAGCTGTGGTTGTTGCCGGCACAACGGGCGAAATGCCCAGCGCCTGACCCAGCGACTGTGCTGTAACCGGCATCGCCAAAAAGATACCCGGGAATAGAAGTAAGGCCAAACGAACCATTCTATGCCTAACGCAACCTTCACCGGCCTTTGGCATTTCTGCAATGCCAAAATGAACATGCTGTGACTGGTAGTTAGAGTATCGTTACAGCATTTATGCGGGATGGACAATGCTCAAAAGTTCCGCCTGCGTCGTGAGCCGGACGACCGTAGTCGTCCGGCTCACCTCTATTGCCAAATTGGGATCGCAAATTCTTATTTCAACAAACGGCGCAAATAGTCTTTTTGCATAGCGACTCACCTCCCGCCTGCGCTACATTCACCGCATGCTGCGTCTGTTCCAGCGCCGACCAACGACGCCGCCAACCGCCCATGTCGATATTTCGCATGGCGGGGAAGTGTTTCGCGTCGCCCTGAAGCGGCTCGCTTCGTCGCGCCGGTTCACCCTGCGCGTTCGGGCGGCGACGCGCGATGTCGTATTGACGATGCCGGAGCGCTCCTCAACGCAATCGGCGCGCGAATTCGCCGAGCGCCACGCCGCTTGGATCGGCGTCAGGCTAGCGCGGCTGCCTAAGCCCGTAAGTTTTGAACCGCGCTCCGTCATGCCGTTGCGCGGGGTCGATCATCGCATCGTCCACTGCCCCAGCCTACGCGGAGTCGTTTGGGTCGACGCGGATGAGAGCGGGCCGATGCTTTGCGTTTCGGGCGATCGCGCCCATGTCGCGCGCCGTGTCGCCGACTTTCTCAAGAAGGAGGCGCGCAAAGACATTGAGCGCGCTGTCGCCCGCCACACCAAGACGCTTGGGTTGGCGGCCCGCAGCGTGACATTGCGCGACACGACCAGCCGCTGGGGTTCGTGTTCATCGACCGGCGGGCTCAACTTCTCGTGGCGGCTGATACTCGCGCCGACGTTCGTGCTCGACTATCTCGCGGCGCACGAGGTCGCGCATTTCGTCCATATGAATCACTCGTCGGCATTCTGGCGTGTCGCGCGTCGATTGTTTCCTGAGACCGACAAGGCCGAGGCGTGGCTAAAGGCCCACGGCGCAAGCCTGCATCGTTACGGCGCCAAGGCTGAATAATCCTCACTAGGGTACGACGTGACTGCCTGCCATGTCCTCGATCGCGCCAAGCAGCATCTGCAGGTCCTGCGGCCGAGACAACCGATGATCGCCGTCGCGAACGAGCGTGAGGGTTACTGGATCGGCGGCGATATGCTCGACGAGCGTCTGGACATGCGCATATGGCACGTCCTCGTCTAGCATGCCCTGGAGAATCCGGGTCGGCGCGTAGGTGCGGATCGAGCCGCTAAGCAAGAGATGACGCCGGCCATCCTCGATCAGCGCTCGCGTGATCGGATACGGCTCAGCGGCATACGGCGTTTGGCGCATCCATCGCCCTTGCCGCATGATCGCCTCACGCGCCTCGGCCGAAGCGCGGTCCCACATCAACGTTTCGGAAAAATCGACCGCCGGCGCAATCAGGATCATCCCTGCGAGGCGCGCCGTCGCATCGCGGGCTGCGAGGGCCCGCGCCAGCAACAGCGCGAGATAGCCGCCCATCGACGAGCCAATGAGAATCTGCGGACCTGCCGTCGCTGCGGAAAAGATCGCGACGCTTTCCTCAAGCCAGCGGCTGATCGTTCCATCTTCGAAACGTTCGCCCGAAGCGCCATGGCCGGAATAGTCGAAGCGCAGCAACGCCAGCCCCTTGGATTCGCAGTATTCGTCAATCACCCGCGCCTTGGTCGACGCCATGTCCGATTTGAAGCCCGGTAGCCAGACTATGCCAGGCCCGGTCCCCTCCCGTCGGCGAAAGGCAATCCGGCGCTCGTCAGCGCCGGAGCCGATAACGAGGAATTGCAGTTCCGCCTCAGTCAAACCTAAAGTGACCCCATGATTCGGTTTTCAACTCGCGACGAGAATTTTCGACGCATGGCTTGTGGACCAGGCGCTGTCAACGGCGGGGGCGCGCAATGAGCGTTGCCTCCCTTGCGCCCTTCGGCCGCGGCGAACGTCCTTCTCTAGCGGGGCGCACGATCCTCCAAATTATCCCGCACATCGACGCTGGCGGCGCCGAACGCACAACGATCGATATTGCGGCAGCGCTTGTGAGAGCTGGCGCGCGAGCGCTTGTGGCGTCGCAGGGCGGGCGGCTTGCCGGCGAACTCCAGGCGGTTGGGGGCATCGCGATCCCCTTTCCCGCCGCCAGCAAAAACCCACTCGCAATGTTGTTCAATACGCGCCGCCTTGCCCGCTTGATCATCGACGAGCGCGTCGATATTGTCCATGCGCGGTCGCGGGCGCCCGCCTGGGTCGCGCTGGGCGCGTGCCGCATTGCGAATCGACCCTTCATCACGACATTTCACGGCGCCTATAGCGGACGCTCAACGTTGAAGCTGCGCTATAACTCGGTCATGGCGCGCGGCGATGTTGTCATCGCCAATTCGCACTTCACCGCCGATCTGATTGTCCGGCACTACCCGCAAGCGCGTCAACGCATTCGCGTGATTCATCGCGGCGCCGATATGTTGCAGTTTTCTCCAGCCGCGGTCGACCCGGCTCGCGTCGCGCGCCTGCGCGAGGTCTGGAGCGTTGCGGCACATGAGCGCGTCGTACTGCTCGCGGCGCGTCTAACCGGTTGGAAGGGCCAGAAGGTGCTCATCGAGGCAGCGCGTCTGCTCAAGGAAAAGGGCCTCGAAGGCGTGCGCTTCGTGCTGGCCGGCGACGCGCAGGGTCGGAATTCCTATGTGCGCGAACTCGACGCGCTGATCGACAAAGGCGGTCTCGCCGGAATCGTCATCCGTGTCGGCCACTGCGCCGACATGCCGGCTGCCCTGCTCGCCGCATCTGTCGTCGCCGTGCCTTCGACCGAGCCTGAAGCTTTCGGTCGGTCCGCGGTCGAGGCCCAGGCGATGGGGGCGCTCGTCGTCGTCTCGGACCTTGGCGCGGTTGCCGAGACCGTTTTGGCGCCGCCACAATCTTCCCCCGAAGCGCGCACCGGCTGGCGCGTGCCGGCGGGCGACGCTGCGGCGCTGGCAGAGGCGATAAAAACCGCGCTCGATCTTGGCGCATCGGCGCGCGACGCCTTGGCGAGGCGAGCGCGGGCGCATGTGACAGGGCTGTTTTCCCTGGAGCAGATGACCGAGGAAACCCTTGACGCCTACCTGGCGGCCTTAAAGAAGTAGACAGGTCGCGTTTTTGCTCCGCAAAACCAATGCTACAACGTCGGTCGGAAGCGTTGCCGGGGCTTGGCAAACGCAGCTTTTTACGCGGCGGGCTGATGAACCGGATTTTCGCCGACATTGGAACCAGTGTGTTCGAGACGATGTCGCGCATGGCGCGCGAGCATCAGGCGATCAACCTGGGTCAGGGCTTTCCGGACGATCCCGGCCCCGAGGACGTTCGCGCCAAGGCCGCGGAAGCGGTGATGACGGGCTGGAACCAATACCCGCCGATGATGGGCCTGCCGGAACTGCGCGACGCGATCGCTCGCCACTACAAGCGTTTTCAGGACCTCGACTTCGATCCGGCGAATGAAATCATGGTGACATCAGGAGCTACGGAGGCTCTGGCCGGCGCGTTGCTCGCGCTGATCCAGCCTGGCGACGAAGTCATCCTGTTCCAACCGATGTACGACGCGTATCTGCCGCTGGTGCAGCGCGCGGGAGGCATCGCCAAGTTCGTTACTCTTCACCCGCCGAACTGGACGTTCAGCGAAGCGGACCTCGAAGCGGTCGTCACTTCGCGCACCCGCGTGGTGCTGTTTAACAATCCATTGAACCCGGCGGGCGTTAGCTATGGCCGCGCCGCGCTGGAGCCGCTCGCCCGCGTCTGCGTCAAGCACGATCTCTTCGCAATATGCGACGAAGTCTGGGAGCATGTGATCTTCGACAACCGCCAGCACGCGCCGCTGATCGCGCTTGACGGCATGCGCGAGCGTTGCGTCAAGATCGGCTCGGCCGGCAAGATATTCTCGCTTACTGGGTGGAAAGTCGGCCTAGTCTGCGCCGCGCCGCCGCTCATGCGCGTGCTCGCCAAGGCGCATCAATTCATCACATTCACCACGCCGCCTAATCTGCAAAGCGCTGTCGCCTACGGCTTGAAGAAAGACGATTCGTATTTCAAGCAGATGCGCGATGGTTTCCAGCGCAGCCGCGACCGTTTCAGCAAGGGTCTTGTCGAACGCGGCTTCAACGTTTTGCCAAGCGCCGGCACCTATTTTGTCAATATCGACATATCGGAACTCGGCTTTGGCGACGACAATGTCTTCTGCATGGACATGGCCATGCGTCATGGGGTGACGGCAATTCCGGTTTCAGCGTTTTATGCCCAGAATGCGGTGCGATCCATCGTGCGCTTTTGCTTCGCCAAGAGCGACGCGACGCTCGATGCCGCGCTGAACCGCCTCGACTCGCTCGCAAAGCAGGTGCAGCGCGCGTGAATTCCTTTCGGCTCCTCGTTATCCTCCTGTGTCTGGGAACGCCCCCCATTCTTGCGGCGGCCCCGTCGCCATTTGCGCCGGCAGCGACGCAACAGCCCAAGCGCGTGCGTGTCCTCGCCTTCGCCGACTATTTCGATCCCGGCGTTCTCCAGGAATTCGAGCAATCCAGCGGTTATCAGATCGCCTACGACGCCTACGATGCTTCCGGGGCAATTCCGGCGAAGCTGCGCGACGGGCCTTATGATCTGCTGATCCTTCCTGGACCTGCTTTGGCGCAGGAGGCCGCTTCGGGCGCTCTGCAACGGTTTGACAAGAAAAAGGCGCCCAACGCGGCGAAGATCGCGCCGATGATTGCGACAAAGCTGGCGGCCTATGACAAGTCGGGCGCTTATGGCGTCGCCTACGCTTGGTTCGCCGACGGCCTGCTTTATGACGCCGACAAAGTCCCGGCGCGGCTCGGAGCGCCGCCGTCGTCCTGGGCCGCGCTGTTCGCTCCCGAATTGACCCGAAGGCTGTTCGACTGCGGCATCGCTACGCCGGATGCGCGCGACGACTTGTTCGTCGCCGCTTGGCGCTATCTTGGCATCGATCCCACCAAAGTCGCGGCGCCAGAAATCAAGCGGGCGAGCGACCTGCTTGCGCGCGCCAAGCCGGGATTTCGCGTTTTCAGCGCGCCGGACCTCGCCGGCGCGCTCGCCAACGGCTCGTCCTGTCTCGGCATTGGCGGCGAGGGCGACGCGAGGCTTGCAATCGCGCGCGCCAAGGCGGCGGGCCAAAAGCTCGACATCCGCTTCGCTTTGCCGCGCGAGGGCGGCCCGATGTCGCTCGATGCAATCGCGATCCCGCGCGATGCGCCCGACACCGCCATGGGATATGCGCTTGCGGATTTCCTGCTGCGGCCGGACATCGCGGCGCGCAACGCCAAAGCGGCAAATGTGATCAGCAGCGAAGCGAGCGTTAGCGACGACATGTTGAAGCGGCTTTGGCCAGCCGGCGCGCTGCCTCCCCTGCTTGCGCCGCTCATCGACAAGGAATGGACGCGCCTTCGCGCGGCGAAATGACCCAATTGGAAAGAAGCAACAGATTGTCCAGCAAGCCAAATATTCTCATCGTCATGGCCGACCAGCTCGCGCCGGCGTTCCTGCCGATTCACGGCGGCAAAGTCGTCAAGGCGCCCAACATCGAAGCGCTGGCGGCGAGCGGCGTTGTGTTCGACAGCGCCTATTGCAACAGCCCACTCTGTTCGCCCTCACGCGCGATCTTCATGACCGGGCGCCTGCCCTCGAAGACCGGCGTCTATGACAATGCCGCTGAATTTCGCGCCGACATCCCGACCTACGCGCATCATCTTCGCCTGCTGGGATACCGCACGGTCCTGTCCGGCAAAATGCATTTTTGCGGACCTGATCAATTGCACGGTTTCGAGCATCGGCTGACGACTGACATCTATCCCGCCGACTATGGCTGGACGCCCGACTGGGATCGCCCTCTCGATCGGCCGAGCTGGTATCACAACATGAACTCGGTCACCGAGGCGGGGCTTTGCGTGCGCACCAATCAACTCGATTTCGACGATGAAGTTATCTTCACTTGCGAGCGCGCGCTGTACGACCACGCCCGCTCCCCCGACAAGCGGCCGTTCCTGCTTGTTGCGTCACTGACGCATCCGCATGATCCTTTCGCGATCCCTGAGAAATATTGGAACCTTTATCGCGATGAAGAAATCGAATTGCCCGGCGCGGCGATACCGATCGAGCAGATCGATCCGCATTCGCTGCGGCTGCGGCACGTCTGCGCAATGGATTCAACCGCGATTACCGAAGCGCAAATCCGCGCGGCGCGACGCGCCTATTATGGCGCGATCTCCTATGTCGACGACAATCTTGGACGGCTGATGCGCGCGTTGCGCGAGACGAAATTCGCCGACGATACAATCGTCATGCTGCTCAGCGATCATGGCGAAATGCTGGGCGAGCGCGGCCTTTGGTTCAAGATGAACTATTTCGAGGGCGCGGCCCGTGTGCCGATGATCTTTGGCGGCGACAATCGCTTCGCACCCCGGCGCATCCGCGCTAGCGTCTCGCTCGTCGACATCCTGCCGACGCTGGTCGATCTCGCGGGCGGCGACAGCGCCGCGCTCGGGACGACAATCGACGGCCATAGTCTGGCGCCTTGGCTCAATGGCGGCGAGGGACCCGACGGGGTCATCGGCGAATATCTCGCCGAGGGCGCCATCGCGCCGATGCTGATGATACGGCGCGGTCCGTGGAAGTTCATTCATAGCGCGCCCGACCCCGACATGTTGTTCAACCTGGTCGACGATCCAACGGAGCGCAGCAATCTCGCGGCGCATCCCGAACACCTCGCGCGCTTGGAGGATTTCCGCCGCGAGATCGCGCAGCGTTGGGACCTGGCTACGCTTGACGCTCAAGTGCGCGAAAGTCAGCGCCGACGACGCATTGTCGGCGCCGCGCTGAATATTGGAGAAACCCGCGCCTGGGATTTCCAGCCATTTCGCGATGCCTCGCGCAGCTACGTGCGCAACACCATTCCGCTCGACGACCTTGAAGCGATGGCGCGCTTTCCCAGCGTCGGCGCGTCAGGCGAGACCGAGGACTGAAGCGCGGCGGTTCGTCAGCATTCGTTCGACCATCCAGCCACCGGACCCCAGAAAGTCCAGCGCGTCACGCGGTATGTGGCGCAGTTCATCACATGGTCGCGATGATGCGAGTGAAAGCCCCAGTACCCCCTGTGTCCGCGCCCCCAGGCTAAGGTCGGCGACGCGCTCGCCAGTACGCCAAGCACGAAAAACCCTAGGACGAGGACGCCGAGCGCCGCGCGACGAGACTTGCGATAGTCCATGGAATTCCTCAATTCGCGTTGGCCCGCCATATCAACTCGCAATAGAAGTTTGAAGCAGAATTCGGGCAGCCTTGCGCCGATATATAAACTAGCTTGGCGATTTCCGGTAACCCAACAAAAAGTGATTCATGAACGCCGCTTCAAATCGTGTGATGTCGCCTGTCGAATGGGGGCTACTCCTGCTTTTGTCCGTTTTGTGGGGCGGGTCGTTTTTTTTCGTCGGCGTTGCGGTGAAGCAACTGCCTCCGATTACGATCGTGACGCTGCGCGTTTCCATCGCCGCGCTTATCCTCTGGATTAGCGCGCCGGCGACAGGATTGGTGATGCCGCGAACCTTCTCGGCGTGGCGGGCTTTCGTGCAGCTCGGCCTCGTCAACAATGTCGCGCCGTTCCTTCTTATCGTCTGGGGACAGACTCATCTCGCCAGCGGCCTCGCATCCATTCTGAATGCCACAACGCCGCTGTTTACGGTGTTCGCCGCCCACTTCCTGACGCGCGACGAGCGTTTGACGCCGATGCGCATCACCGGGGCTTTGTGCGGTCTGGCGGGCGTCGTCATGATGATCGGCCCGCAAGTCCTGGCGGAGGGATTTGGCGCCAATGTCACTGCGGAACTTGCTATACTCGGCGCTGCGGTCAGCTACGCCATCGCCAGCATCTACGGCCGCCGCTTTCGATCGATGGGCGTCGCTCCAATCGCAGTCGCCACGGGGCAAGTGACCGCGTCGAGCTTGATTCTGCTGCCCATAGCGCTTCTGGCCGATAGGCCCTGGAACTTGCCCGCTCCCGGCCTCGATGGAATCGCCGCGATTCTCGCTTTGGCCTCCGTTTCGACGGCGCTGGCGTACATCCTGTATTTTCGCATTCTATCAGGCGCTGGCGCGACAAATGTGGTCCTGGTGACTTTGCTGGTTCCTGTGAGTTCGATCCTGTTGGGTGCGCTGTTTCTGCACGAGCGCCTAGAGGCGCGCCATTTCCTTGGCTTGCTGCTGATCGCCTTGGGAATGGCGTTCATCGACGGACGGCTCTTCAGAATGTTGGGATTCGGAGCATCAGCGAAGGCGGGCGCGGACGAGCGGGCATAGCGGGAGACCAGGAAAGAAACGCGAACCCGCGAGCGCGACTCCCCATTGCCGCGCCGCCGCGCTATGCTGCGAGTCGGCCTTGGGGGAAAGCCATGGGAATCGAGCGTAACAAACCTCTCGACATCGCCCAGCGCGTGGCGCAACGGCGTGCCAGACGGCCCTCCTCCCGGCCTGACGCCGATAGTTGGCGGCGCGAAACATACTGTCTTTCGCGACTCGAGGCGCGCGAAAAAGCGCAGGAATGGTTCGATCGCTATCCCAAGGCCGCGTACATGACAGAGATCGAATTCTGGCGCGAACTGGCCGACGGGCGGATCGAATTCACCATCCGGCGTCTGCCCACCTCGGACTGACAGATATCGGTTCAATCTGTATCGTTTGATTCTTTCCGCGCGGCAGAACGCGGCTACGACTCTGATTTCAGCTAACCCGAAAATATTCTAGCATTTTGTGGACAAACCGGCTCCACGGGCGGATGCTTCATGAACGCGCTGTATGAAAACCGAATAGACGTTTTGATCGGCGGCCGACGCCAAGTCGAACACACGCGCGATCGGCCGCGGGATCGACATGAACTCAAATCTCTTGTCAGACTGCGTGAGCGAAGGCCAAAGCCCGAAAAATCGGGATTTCCTCGCCAGAGCAGTTAAGCCATTGAAATCTAAAGAATGTGCGCGGGAATTTGCCGGGGTCCACGCGAACTGCGGGACGGCCTATTTGATAATGTCGGGCGTGCGCCAGGCAAGGTGCTGGCCGGAATCGACGGCGATGAACTGTCCCGTCACGCTGCGCGCCGAGGCGAGATAGACGACAGCCTCTCCGACGTCCCGTCCCAGGACGCGGCGTTGCAGCAAGACCCCCGCTACCTCATGCGCCAGGCCGGCTTCGCCCTGGCTCGCGTTTGGAAACGTCGGGCCGGGACCAACGGCATTGACGCGGATGCGCGGCGCGAACGCCTGCGCCATGGTCTGCGTCGCTGTCCACAGAGCCGATTTCGCGAGGGTGTAGGATATGTTTTGTGGTGTTAGTCTCAGCACACGGTTGTCGATGACATTGACGATTGAGCCTTCGCGGCTCGCCGGCAAGCTCTTCGCGAACGCTGCGGACAAAAACACCGGCGCTTCGAGATTGATGGCGAACTGACGCCGCCACTGCGCCCGATCGAGCGATGACATCGTATCGTTCTGAAATATTGCTGCGTTGTTGACGAGCAAATCGAGCCTTCCCAGCGCCTTTATACTGGCTCCGATCAGTTTTTCCGGGCTGCCTGCATCGGCAAGATCAGCCTCAACGACAACCGCCTTGCCTCCGTTCGCGCCGATCTGCGCCGCTAGATCTGCCGCCTCGGCCCGTGCGGCGTTGTGATGTAGCGCGACAGAGTAACCGAAGCTGGCGAGCTGCAGGGCGATGGCGCGCCCTATGCGTTTGCCTGAGCCGGTTATAAGGGCGACCTTCTCTTCCATTACAGGAACCGCGCTCCAGGGGCCAAATCACATTATCTACCCCGAATTCCGCCCGACGCCATATTTCCGCATCTGCCGACGCCCGCCTTCACCCTTGGCAACGAGCAATATTCCAAAGGTAACATTTTATTAACCAATATATTTTTGACGTTTTGGAGAGTTATATCTTCGTAAGCCCGTTTTTGTATTTAGTTGTTGGAATGCACGCAGATAGTACATTGTCTCAATTTGTAATCCAATTACTTTCCTATTGTTGCCGGGTTTTCGCCACAATGACCGATTGATTTGTGCTTTGGCCGCAACAGACTTTGCCAGCGTTATCGACTACACATCTTCTCATGCCGACGGGCTGGGTTAACTGCATCCCGTTCAGGTTTTTAACGAGGAGATTGTGATGAAAAAGCTTATAGCGGCCGTTCTTTTGGCCAGCGTCGCGACTGGCGCTATCGCCGCCGACCTGCCCTCCCGCAAGACGGCCCCGGCCGCAGTGCCGGTCTATGCCCCCCCGGCCTTCAGCTGGACGGGCTTCTACGTTGGCGTCAACGGCGCTTATGGCTGGGGTAATTTCCGCGGCAATGGCGGCAATTTGTTCGCCAATCCGTCGGGTGGCCTGGTCGGCGGCACCGCCGGCTTCAACTATCAGATCGGCCAGTTTGTCGTCGGCGTTGAAGACAATCTCGACTGGGCGGACCTCACGAATAGCCGCACGTTCGTCGGCGGCGCATCGACAAAGTCTCGCGTGAACGCCTTCAACACGGCGTTCGTGCGCGGCGGCTTTGCGATCGACCGCGCCTTGCTGTTCGTGGAAGGCGGCCTTGCCTCCGGCGACATCCACAACAAGATCACGGACCCCGCACTGCCCGGGACGCTCTCGCAGTCCGGATGGCACAGCGGTTACGGGCTGGGCGGCGGCTTGGAATACGCCTTCACCAACAACATCACTGCCCGCGCCGACTACGTCTTTTCACACCTTCAGAACACGACGTATTTCGCCGGAACCATTGACCAAGCCAAGGCCGGCTTGAACGTTTCGCAGATCCGCGGCGGTCTGAACTACAAGTTCTAATCATTACGCAAGTCTGAAACATCGGGCCCGGCGGGAAACCGCCGGGCCCTTTGTCTTGCTCGCTGATGCGCCTCAGGGCTTGACGCGCGTCTTCTCGAAAGATGGCGTCACGCGTTCAAAGTCGGCTAGCCAGGCGACCAGCCTGGGATGGCCGGCGCGCCAGTTTCCGGCAAATCTCAGATCGAGATATCCCAGCGCACAGGCAAGCGCGATACCGGCAATATCACGGGCGGAGTATCGATCCGACGTCGCTTCCGCCTCGGCAAGCCCACGCACCACTTTTCCTGCCTGCAGATCCAGCCATTTTGCAGAGTGATGCTCCGGTTCGCGCATGCGCCCCTCATAGACCTGCAAAAGCGCCGCTTCGGCGATCCCGTCGGCAAGCGCCTGTCGAGTGAGGACCGCAAATCGCGACGCGCCCGTCGCCGGAATGATCTTGCCGCCGCCGGCCAACCAATCGAGATATTCGACAATGACCGCGCTGTCGTAGATCGCCTCGCCATTTTCGAGAATTAGCGCCGGAATCTTGCCCAGCGGGTTTTGCCGGCGCAGCAGATCAGCTGGATTGTTGGTGTCGGCGCTCACAATTTCGATTCGGTCTGACAATCCCAACACGTCTGCCGCGATCTTCACTTTGCGACCGAATGGTGAGGCCGGCGACGAACGCAATACGAGCATGGAGATTCTCCTGTCGCCCTTTTGTGCGCCCAGCCTGCACGCAGATGCAACCTGAGGACGGCCGGTTGCCCCCCCGCCTCCGGAACCCATATAAAGGCCGATACGTCTACGGGTCCACTTCAAGGCCCCTTCGCGAACGAGGCTGCATGAGCGCGTCCCTATCCCCCGCCCACGAGCGGGTCGTCATCGTGGGCTCCGGTCCTGCTGGCTTCGCAGCCGCGATTTACGCGGCGCGCGCCATGCTCAAGCCGCTGATGCTGTCGGGATTCGAGCCCGGTGGCCAGTTGATGATCACCACGGATGTCGAGAATTATCCCGGCTTTGCCTCGGCGATCCAAGGCCCCTGGCTGATGGATCAAATGCGCGCGCAGGCCGAACATGTGGGCGCCCGCATTGACAACGAGTATGTTGTCAAACTCGATCTCAGCCGCCGCCCCTTCACTGTCACCTGCGATAGCGGGCGCATCGTCACCGCCGACACGCTCATCTTAGCGACAGGCGCCAAGGCGAAATGGCTGGATCTGCCGAGCGAGGAAACGTTTAAGGGCTTTGGCGTCTCAGCCTGCGCGACGTGCGACGGGTTCTTCTTTCGCGGCAAGAAAGTCGTCGTGGTCGGCGGCGGCAATTCGGCCGTCGAAGAGGCGTTGTATCTGAGCAATATTGCGTCGCACGTCACGCTCGTTCACCGGCGCGACGCCTTCAAAGCGGAAAAGATCCTGCAGGAGCGGCTATTTGGCCGCGCCAATGTCAGCGTCATCTGGGATCACGCGGTCGACGAGGTGCTTGGTGGCGGCCAGCCGCGCGCTGTCACTGGCGCACGTTTGCGCAATGTGAAGACCGGAGCAATGCAAGATATCCCGGTCGACGGTTTCTTTGTCGCGATCGGTCACGCGCCGGCAAGCGAACTCGTGCGCGGACAACTCACTTTGAAGCCAAACGGCTACGTGCTGACGACACCGGGCTCGACTGCGACGAATATCGAAGGAGTTTTTGCCGCTGGCGATGTCGCCGATGATATCTTCCGCCAAGCGGTTACAGCGGCGGGCCTTGGCTGCATGGCGGCGCTCGAAGCCGAGCGCTGGCTGGCGGCACAGGCCGCGCCAATCAGCCAGGCCGCCGAGTGATGCGATGGTCAGCGTGTTAGAATAATCGCGCTGCCGTAAAAAAGACGGAGCTGGCGGGGGGAACGATGGATTGGGACAAGCTGCGCATTTTCCAAGCCGCGGCAGACGCGGGCTCGTTCACCCATGCCGGTGAAACTCTCGGCCTCAGCCAATCGGCGATCAGCCGTCAAGTCGGCGCGCTTGAGCAAGATTTGGGAACTCCGCTGTTTCACCGGCACGCCCGCGGTCTCATACTGACTGAGCAGGGCGAATTGCTGCTTTCGACAGTACAGGACGTGGTCCTGAAACTCGATGCGGTGCGCAGCCGTCTTGTCGACAGTCGCGAAAAGCCGCACGGCGAACTGCGCGTCACGACGACCCTTGGACTTGGCGCGATGTGGCTGGCGCCGCGCGTTGGCGAATTTATTGAGCTCTATCCGGAAATTAGGCTGCAGCTTCTGCTGAGCGACGACGATCTCGACCTAGGCATGCGGCAAGCCGACGTGGGATTACGATTTCGCGAGCCCTCGCAGCCCGATCTCATTCGGCGGCGCTTGTTCACGGTTCACTTTCACGCCTACGCCTCAACTGAGTACCTTAAAAAGAGCGGCCAGCCGCGCAATGTCGGCGATCTCGACGGGCACCGCCTGCTCGCGTATGGCGCGCCGACGGCGACGCATTTTCTCTATGAGTTGAATTCGCTGCTGACGCTGGGGCGAGAGCCGCGCAATCCGCGCGTGCCGCACGTCGCCGTCAACAATCTGGGCGCAATCACCCGTGCAGTTGAGAGCGGCGTCGGCATCGCCGTTTTGCCCGACTATTGCATTCAGCCCAACTCCGGGCTTGTGCGCCTGTTGCCGCAGGCCGACATGCCGGAGATGGACTGCTATCTGGTATATGCCGAGGAAATGAAAAACGTCGCCCGCGTGCAGGTTTTCCGCGACTTTCTCGTATCCAAGGCGCAGCGCTGGCGGTATTAGCCGGCGCGCCGCGTCTCACACATACAGCCGCTCTTTTTCCAGACCCTTGTAAAGCGAGGCGACCTGCTCGCCGTAACCGTTGAACAGGATCGTCGGCCGGCGATCGCCGGTATTCAGGAAGGTTTCGGTCGCCTGGCTCCAGCGGGGATGCGGCACGTCCGGGTTCACGTTAGCCCAGAACCCGTATTCGTCCGGCCCTAATGATTCCCAGAACGTTGTTGGCCGCTTGTCGACAAAGCTGATTTTAACGATCGATTTGGCTGATTTAAACCCGTATTTCCATGGCGTCGCCAGGCGGATTGGGGCGCCGTAGTTCTTTGCCAGCGGCTTTCCATAGGCGCCGGTGACCATGAACGCCAGGTCGTGGGTCGCCTCGGCCATCGTCAGCGCTTCGACGTAAGGCCAGGGGTAAAGCAAGCCGCGTTGGCCCGGCGCGGTCTTCTTGTCGAGGAAGGTCTCGAAGCGCACAAATTTGGCAGAGCTCAGCGGCTTGGCCATTTCGACGAGCTTACTAAGCGGGAAACCGCTCCACGGGATCGCCATCGACCAGGCCTCGACGCAGCGATGGCGGTAAAGCCGCTCCTCGACGCCGATGGATTTGACGAGATCGTCGATGCCGACCTGCATCGGTTTTTCCACCATGCCGTCGATCGCGACCACCCACGGGCGGGTTTTCAGCGCTTCTGCGGAGAGGTGCTTGTCAGTGCTGAATTCGTAGAAATTGTTGTAGTTGGACGTGATTTTCTCCGCGGTCACTTCGCGATCGAGCGTGTAGGCCTCATTGCGCTTGGCCGGATAGAGCGAGGCGGTCGGATCGCTCTCTTCGGCCCGCGCGCGCCACGCCAGGCTTGTGCCGGCAGCCAGCGCCGCGACGCCGGTCAATAGCGAGCGGCGATCGAAAAACAACGCTTCCGACGTTGTTTCGCTGGTCGGAATTTCCCAGCTTTTGCGGCGACGAATAAGCATGGCCAGCCTTCTAAAATCACGTTGCGCCCTACCTGCTTCGGGTCCAGCGTGAAAAAACGCGGCGGACGCCGTCTGAGGGCTATCACACGTGATACGTGACGAAGGCGGCTAAAGTTACAGCGGCCTTAGACTTTTTCGACTTGGCCAAACTCGAGGTCGACCGGCGTCGCCCGCCCGAAGATCGACACCGCCACCTTGACGCGCGAGCGCTGCTCGTCGACTTCCTCGACGACGCCGTTGAACGACGCGAAAGGACCGTCGGCGACGCGGACGTTCTCGCCAATCTCGAAATGGATCGACGCTTTGGGCCGCTCGACGCCATCGGCGACCTGGCCTTTGATGCGTTCAGCCTCGCGGTCCGGGATTGCCATCGGCTTCTTGTCGGCGCCGAGGAAGCCTGTGACCTTCGGGGTATTCTTGATGAGATGGTAGACGTCGTCCGTCAGGTCGCATTTGACGAGGACATAGCCGGGGAAGAACTTGCGTTCGGAGGCGATTTTTCTGCCGCGCCGGACCTCGACGACCTGTTCGGTCGGCACCATGATCTCCGTGAATTTGTCGGCCAGACCGCGTTGGGCCGCCTGCTCCTTGATCGATTCCGCCACTTTTTTTTCAAAGTTCGAATAGGCGTGAACGATATACCAGCGCATGCTCATCGTGTGATCCCGAATAAGTCGTCAAAGCACCAGCCGCCGCAGGGCGGTTGCGCCCCGACGCCGTGCAAAATCTTCAATGCCGGCCGATGCCGAGAACAAAGCCGACCGCGACGCGCAGGGCTTCGTCGACGACAGTGAAAAACAGGCTGGCGAAGACCGCCATCAGCAAAACCATGCCGGTGGTGATCAACGTTTCCCGGCGCGTCGGCCAGATGACCTTGGACGCTTCGGAACGCACCTGTTGGATGAACTCGAACGGATTGGCCATTGTCTCGTTTCCAGAGGCCGGCGCCAGCCGAATCGGCCAGCTACGCACGCCCACAAAAATTCGCGGCGCGGGACCTTTCGGTCGCGCGCCACGTGAAGCTCATATAGGATGCACCCATCGCGCGACAAGCGAAATATGCGGGGGTGCCCGCAAACCGGCTTCCAAACCGCGATAAACCGGCAAATGAGGCCTTTCGGGGCGCGCCGGAAATCTTCGACAGGCCGGCCCCGCGCCGCCAGAGCCAAGAGTGAGAGCATGAACCAGATGCCATTGCCCCCGCGTCGCGTCCGGCATGGAGGCCTCGGACCGGCGGCGGTTGAGGCCCTCATCCAAGCGCTCGCGGCGCGTTTTGGCAATAAGGTCGTGACCTCGCAGGCGGTGCGCGAACAACACGGCCACACCTTAACCTGGCTCGCCAATGCGCCCCCGGACGCCGTGCTGTTTGCCGAGAACACCGAAGACGTCGTCGACGCGGTGCGGCTGTGCGCCGCGCATGATGCGCCAATCGTTCCGTTCGGTGCCGGCACTTCCCTCGAAGGCCATGTCAATGCGCTGCACGGCGGTCTTTCCCTCGACTTGTCGCTCATGGACAAGGTGCTGGAAGTCCATGCGGAGGATCTCGATTGCGTGGTTGAGCCGGGCATCCGCCGCAAGGCGCTCAACGAGCAACTGCGCGACACCGGGCTGTTCTTCCCGATAGACCCCGGCGCCGACGCGACAATCGGCGGCATGGCCGCGACGCGCGCTTCAGGCACCAACGCCGTGCGCTACGGCACGATGCGCGACAACGTGCTGTCGCTGAAGGTCGTTACAGCGGACGGCTCGATCATCCGCACCGCGACGCGCGCCAGGAAATCCTCCGCCGGCTACGACCTTACCCGGCTGTTCGTCGGATCCGAGGGAACGCTCGGCGTTATCGTTGAAGTCACGCTGCGCCTGCATGGCCAGCCGGAAGCGATCTCGGCGGGCCATTGCCCGTTCAAGACCGTTCGCGGCGCCTGCGATACGACGATCGCGACGATCCAGTCCGGCCTGCCGGTCGCCCGCATCGAATTGCTCGATGCGCTGCAAGTGAAGGCCTGCAACGCCTACTCAAAGCTGGGCCTGCCGGAAACGCCGATGCTGTTCGTCGAGTTCCATGGCACGCATGCTGGCGTCGCCGAGCAAGCCGAGCGCTTTGGCGAAATCGCCGCCGAGTTTGGCGGCGGTCCTTTCGCGTCGGCGACAAAGCCCGAAGATCGTTCGAAGCTCTGGCAAGCGCGCCACGACATTTACTGGGCGAGCCTCACGCTGCGCCCTGGCGCGCGGCCGTTCGCCACTGATGTCTGCGTGCCGATCTCGCGCCTCGCCGATTGCGTCGAGGAGACCCAGCGCGACATCGCCGCGTGCGGTATATTGGCGCCGATCGTCGGCCACGTTGGCGACGGCAATTTCCACTGCAGCCCGCTCGTTGACATGGACGACCCCGCAGACATCGAGCGCGCCAAGGCGTTCTCTTCCCGCCTGGTGCATCGCGCGCTGGCGATGGATGGCACCTGCACCGGCGAGCATGGCGTCGGCCAGATGAAGATGAGCTACATGGAAGAAGAGCACGCCCCGCCAGCGCTCGACGCGATGCGCCGGATCAAGGCGATCTTCGATCCGGAGAACCTGTTTAATCCGGGGAAGATGCTGCGGCTCTAGTGGCTCGATTCATTCATATTGCAGGGTACAGGCTTTTGAGTTTGATGCGAGCATCGTCGGTTGTGAAGTGCCATTCGGCGATGGCGTGATTTTCGTTTCGCTCGCGGACCCATGCGGCGACTTCGTCGATGATCGTCTGTTTGTCGGGGATGCGTCGGTCGAGACATTGCGAGGCGAGAACGCCAAGCTCGGACTCGGCCAGATCGAGCCAGGAGCCGTGTTTTGGCGTGTAATGCCATTCGAACCGTTCAACCAGCCGTCGCGCCTCGGCGGCGGGAAAGGCTTCATAGAGCGACGCGATGGCGTGGGTGTTGAGATTGTCCTGGACCAGAACGATCGTCACGGCTTGTGGGAAGTGGATATCGGCCAGTTCTTTCAGGACATGGGCGTAATCCACGGCAGTGCGGCGATCGGTGACTTTGACGTGGCGCCAGCCTTCGAGCGGCGCGAACATCATGAACATATTGGCCACGCCCCGGACGAATGCTTTGCATTCGCCTCACATGGGGAGTTTCAGGTCAAGGGCATAATTCAGAGTTGCATATTTTTCTCCGTTTGCTCTTTCGGCTTCCA
>JAYUFK010000320.1:0-9589 GCA_043739325.1 Methylocapsa sp.
GGACGATTGGGTCTACGACTTGGATCGGCGACACTTGACGGAAAAGCTCAAATATTTTCACGGGCAATACAGCAAGAATGTGCAGCAATGGCGAGCCGCGAAAAAGAAGGACAGTAAGGCCGTTCCCGACTTCGATCCGTCGATCAAATGGACGCGGGCGGTGAAGGGATATTTGACAGATGGAAAGGAAGTCCGCTTCAAAGTCTCAGATATTCGCTACGCGCTGTACCGTCCTTATTTTAAGCAATCAATGTACTTCAACAAGACACTTAACGAAATGCAATATCAGCTAAGGAAAATTTTTGAGGGTCAGAGTACCGCGCGCGCAATTTTAATCTCCGGTGTCCCCTCGGCAAAGCCGTTTCAGGTCATCGCTACCGAACTAGTGCCGTCGTATGATACACTTGAGAAAACCGAATGTCTGGCAAGGTACATACTTTCTTCCGACGGTAGTAAGGTCGACAACTTGACTGATTGGGGGCTGGAGAGATTTCGTGTTAATTACCCAGCAGAAGGGCGCGAAATTACGAAGGATGCGATTTTCTGCTACGTTTATGGTGTCCTGCATGATCCGACTTATCGGAAGAAATATGCGCACAATCTTAAGCGCGAATTTCCACGCATTCCGTTCTATCCAGATTTCTGGAAATGGGTGGAGTGGGGCGATAGATTGATGGCGTTGCACATCTGCTACGAAAGCGTCGAGCCTTGGCCCTTGAAGCGCCTAGATGCTGTCGATGTGAAAGCGCGTGCGGCGGGGGTTGCACCGCGAACGATCCTCAAATCCGATCAAACAAGAGGAGAGATCCTTCTCGACAGCGAGACAAAGTTGTCCGGAGTTCCGGCGGATGCATGGGACTACAAGTTGGGCAACCGGTCGGCGCTCGATTGGGTGCTTGATCAGTATAAGGAAAAGATGCCCAAGGACCCTACCATACGCGAAAAATTCGACGCATATCTCTTCGCCAATTACAAAGAGAATGTGATCAACCTTTTGATGCGCGTCAGCCGCGTAAGTTTCGAAACGGTTGCGATTACTCGGGAAATGTTGGCCGCACAAGAAAAGCTGTTGGAGTAAGGCCGTTGGGCCTTCACCAATCATCGCATTCGGCATCGCGGCGTGGGTCGCAAAAATGGCAAAAGAGAAGAAGGGTAGCCACAGAGGTAGCGCGGAGCGCGCAAAGCAAGCGAGCGCAAGGCGTCGTTTTTTGGTAAGGCCGTTTGTAAGTTCAGGCGTCAAAAAAACTTGGCAATCCCTGACCGCGGATATGCGAGACGCGGAAAGAAGCGAGCGCCATCCGTTCTAACGCGGTGCATGATCGGCGGTCCATTGGCAAAAAGCTTCAACGCCTATCGCCTGAAGCGCGCTCTTCGAAAGCGGTTCCCATCGCCATAATGGCGCGGGGCCGTCACCCGGTTCGAAGATCAGCAGCATGGGGCCGAGAAATAGCGCCGCCCGTCTCACGCGCGCAAGGGCGGGGCGCTTTCGGCCTTGTGTAAGGTCTATTGTAAGGTCGCACCCGCCAAAACGCCCGCAAAGCCTACAAAATCGGGCTTGTCGGCTGCTTTGCATACAGCCGATGTCGATCAGCTTGGCGCCATGCGCGCGCTCGTACGCCACGCGCGCCAGCCCGTCAGCCAGACTGCTCGCGTGCACGCTGCGCCCATCGACATTCATGTCGTAAGGATTGAGCGCGCCCTTGTGGCCGGTCTCGGTCAGGCCGACGGAGTAAAGGATATTGAGCGGAATCGCGTTGGCTTGCGCGGCGCGCGCCATCTCCTGTTCGCACACCAACGGCGCCTCGGCGAAAGCGGCGGCGCTAGACCAGCAAACCGTCAGCGCGACCGCGAAGCGCCAGCGGCGGCGGGCTGGCGCGTTGCGCGGGGGGATCGCGGCGGTTGGAGGATTGGCCCTGCCGCGGCGCGCAATCCGAACCAGTCTGTCGATCCTCGTGCGGCTCGCGTTGAGAGTTTGAAGCATCGCGATTGTCGCCCTGAGTGTGAGAGGAGTCGGTCTGCTTGATGATGAGCGAATCGAGCGGTTGCGCGCTTGAGCCGAGCGAAACGGCAATCGCATCCTGTTCGCAACGGACGGCCTTCAACGCCCCAGCGCTCGAAACTTCCAGGACAACCGAGAGCTTGCCATTGTTCAAGCGCATCTTGACGAGGACAGTGCCGAGGCCAGCCGGCGCCAGTTCGACGTCGAGTTCCCTGACGACATGTTGGCCGATTGCGCGGGGCGAAGCCGCGGGGTCCGGAGCGCTCGCGGGCAAGAGATCGCGCGCGTTCGCCGAGATGAAGCGTGGAAGCTGGTCGGCGCCGATCGGACCGGCGAGCGACACGGCTCCATTGAACGCACCCGCGCCTGTTGCGGCCGCGAGCGCTGGCGCGATCGGCGCGGCCGCGGGCGCATCTGGCGGCGCTGTCTTCTTGTGATCCGCCGCGAACGCTTGCGCCGGCGCATCATGCGGCAAGGAATTTGGATGCGCCTCAACTTGAGGAGCGATGTTGTGCGGTGCGGAGCCCGGCGCCGCAATCGTTTCGGCGTTGCCGACGCGTGCGCGATCGAGGCCGAGGAACGTCTTGGTTTTGATGTTGCGCGCGCCGAGGTCGGGAACCACCGGACCGACGCTCGGCGCAGCCTGCGGCGTCACGGCGAGGAGAGACAAAGCGCTTGCGCTGTTTTGCGTCGGCGCGAGGCTCGGCGCGCTCTGCGTTGCGGATTGTTCGAGCGACGCGGCGTCTGCGGGCGCCAGCGAAAGCGCGCTTTCCGTCGCCGGTGAAAGGCGTGGTCCCCAAGCGTTCGCCTTAGGCGGCGCGGCCTCGCTTGGGTGCGACGCGATAGTTTGCGGAAGTGCAGGCGGCGGCGCTGGAAGGGCGAGCGCGAACGCGAGAGGCGAGGCGCCAGCGTCCGGCTTTACCGCGTCCGCTGGCATTGGCGTCGACGGTTTCGCGTTGCTCGCATCCCTTCGCGCGGCGTGGGCCAGATCGCCTCCGCTCGTGGCTGCATCGCCGGGCGCTTTCGCATGCGCGTGGCTCTGCGCCAGCGCCTCCATGATCGAAGCAAACACCAGCGCGTCGGAAGGTTTGCCTTTGACGCCGTGGGGCGCGGCGGGCGGGGCGGTGGGAGCCGGCTGCGCGGCGACGTTGACGGCCGCGGTCATTGCGGAGCGCCCGCATCCGCAAGCTTGTCCGTGCGCGATATCGCGGCCTCGGCGAGCTTGATCGTTGCCGCCGCCGTATCGGCCGGATCTGATGCAGGCAGTGCCAATGCGGACTTGCGCTCGCGGTCGTCCGCGAGCATCTTCGGCGCTTCGTGCAGATGGGCCGCCAAGTCGCGCACGGCTGCCAAAAGCGCGCGATCGGCTGAATTCAGCTTCGATGACGAAACCTTTTCCAGTTGGTTCATTCCTTGCTCGAACTTATCGCTCAGCACGTCGGCCGTCGCTTGGTAGAGACGCCCGCGCAGTTCGTCCGGGCTATCGTTTGGCGCTTCGCGCAAGGCCGCCTGCGCCGCGACGGCGGCGACACCGAACTTGCCGTTCTCCAACTCGCCTCGTCCAATCGCCAGCATGAAGCCGCGTCGATTTTCAGACGTCATCGAGCGCGCCGAACGCTGAAACTCTTGCAGGTTCGCCAGCGTCCCGATCAGGTTGAGCCGCACGACGGTCGTCGCGAAACCTTGCATGAAATTGCTGGCGTAAATCGATCCGCCGAAACGCACGAGATACTGCCGCGCCAGCGTGGCGACGCGATCCGCTGCTTTCATTTCGCCAGCCAGCAATATTTCCCGGCGCAATGAGGCTTCTTCGACCAGACCGCCCGGCGCCAACAAACGCGCGAGATCGAACAGCGCCATCGCCTTCCCCGCGTTGCGCTGCTTTTCGGTGACGGCGAGGACGTAGGCGAAGTGGCCGGCGATCCGCAGATCCAGCGCGCGCGGATCGATCGCGCCGATGAGGGAGGCGGCCTCGCGCTCATGGCCGAGGACATAGGCCAGCGCGCCGCGCATGAGATTTTCCTCGCTCTTAGGCATGCCGCCGCCTTGCAACGCCCTGGCGATCTCGCGCGGCTGCCCGCCGCTCAAGAGATAGACGATCGCGGCGATCGCCTCGTTGCGGTCCTTCCATAGTTCCGGCTTCGCGGCGGCAACAGCGCTGCCGATCGCCCGCAATTGCGCAGGCTCGGCGGCAAACGCAGCCTTGTCGCCCGAAGCGATGCGCACTTGCAGACGTTGCAAATTGTCGACCATCTCCGACAAAGTCGCCTCGCTCGCTCGCGCGCCGCCGCTCAGCCAGGCAAGCGCGGTTAATCCATATGCGAGTTGGCGCAAACTCACGGCTTGACCTCGCGCAACAAGATTTCGATGCGGCGGTTTTCCGCCGCGCCGGGGTGAGCGGCATCGCGCAAGCGTCGATCGGCGTAACCTTCGATCCGCTCGAAGCGGCTGTCGGGCAAGCCCGCGCGCGTCAGCATGTAGTACGCTATCTGCGCGCGCGCCGAGGACAGGCGCCAGTTGTCGTAACCGGCCGACTTGTAGGCGCGCCCGTCGGTATGACCGCGCACGATGATCGCGCCCGGCCGGCCTTGCAGCGTCCTGGCGACCGCGTCCATCGCTTGCAGCACTCTGGCCTGCGGTTCGGCCGACCCAACAGGAAACATCGAGAAATCGAGTTGATCCGTCAGGCTGATGAGCAGCCCCTCGCTCGTCGCCTTGACTTCGATCGCCGGCCCGGGGCTGGCGCTCGCGGCGACGCCGAGTTTTTGTTCGACCTCCGCCAGCACATGCGCGGCTTCGGCCGCCGGGTTCCTTTCGGAGGCGGGCGCGGCATTCTGGTTCGCTGTTGACGCTGCCACACTCGGCGGCGTTGGAGCATCGGGAGTAAGCGACGGCGTCGAGGCGTCTGGCGCCGTGCTTGGCGCTGGCGCTGCGTTCAGTTGCGGGGCCGATCCATTGCCGCCAACTTCGGGCCCGGCGGGCCGGAACGGATCGCGGAACGCGTCGATGACAATCGTCCCCGGCGTATTCGCGACTTCGGCGGTTTTGCTTTGCGCCGGCTGAGCTCCGGCGATGCGATCGAGGCTGCCGTAGGGATCGCCGAACAACTGGCTCTCCATCATCGTCGGCTTCGGCACAGCGGGATCGGTCGGGCCGGCCGGAGCGGATTGCTTCTCCGGCTTGACCTTTTCGTTGCTCTTGATTTCCGGAGCCGGCGCCGGTTTCTTATCCTCGCCGCTCGTGGGCGGCGTTTCTTCAGGGGACGCGCTGGCGTCCTTGGCGTTCTCCTTGTCGCCGGGCGTCGTCGGCTGCCCGCCGCCATGAATGCCCTTTTTCGACTTGGCGGCGTTCTCCAATTTCACCGGATTGAAATAGCGCGCGATGATCGTCTTGGTGTTCTTGTCCGTCGCGTTGATGATCCACAGCACAAGGAAAAACGCCATCATTGCAGTCATGAAGTCGGCGAACGCAATCTTCCACGCGCCGCCGTGATGCTCTTCCTCATGTTTGCTGCGGCGTTTGATGAAGATGATTTGAGGGTGCTGATCCGACATCGCTCAATCCGGCCGATCGATCGACGCCAGCAGATCCGCCCACGGCCGCAGTTGCGATTCGATGAGCGTGTCCTGCGCCTCGACCCTGACTTCGAAGCTGTCGTGCGCGCAATATTCGATCTCAGCGGCGACATCCGCGATGCGTTCGCGCAGCAGATGCAGGAGACGCTCTGGACCGCGAATCCGGATGAGCGCCGGGGAAGCGCCGGCGCGCAGGCGCGCGATATTGGCGCAGAGTTCATCGACGATCTGTTTTGTCGCGTTGCTATCGACGAACCCGCGGACGATCCGCGCGACGCAGGCGCAGATGCGCTCCTCGACGTCGATCAACCCGGCCGCGACCACGTTGGCGAGCTGAGCGTATTCATTGAGATGAAAGTCGAGACGCTCGACGGCGATCCGCTCTTGCTCGGCCGCGATAAAGTTGGCGCGTTCCGCCTCGAGTTCCGCGCGCGCGCCGGCCAGCGCGTCCTGCCTTCCCCGCTCATAGGCTTCCTCGACCCGCGTCTCGAAATTCGTCGCGGGAGCGATATCGCGCGCCGCCGGCCATTTTGCCGGCTCGGCTTCCGGCCGCTGCGTGCTGGGACGGGAGCGCGCGGCCATCGCCGCCGTTGTGATCGTGCGAAAAATTGGCGCGGCGGCGCGCGGCTCCGCGGCTTTCGCTTGGAGTACCGGGTGCAGCCGCGGCGGCGCGCTGTCGCGACGCGGTTCCTGTCCCTCTCCTGACGATCCTTGACCGATGGCATAGAGATAGTCGGCAATCAGAACTGGTTTCATGCGCTTGCCCCCTGACGGATCCATTGTTTGAGAACCGCCGCCGCTTGCTGTTCGTCAAAATCCACAAGTCTTTCCAGATGACGCTGTGGGCTCTTGTCCTTGCGCGCCGCCATGGCCTCGAAGAATTCGTCGCGATCGTCTTTTGCTTCGATCAGGAAGCTCGTCTCGGCGCCGGGCAGGGCGGCTTGCGGCGGCGCGGCGGCGGCGCTCGCGGCCACAGTGGGCGATGGCAAGGCGAGCAGCGCTTTCGTCGCGGGCCGCATACCGAACCAGATCAGCATGAAGGCGACAGCGACGACGGCGCTGGCGTTAACCAGCGATCCGGTCTGCCGCAGCATGATTTCAACGAACGATGGACCGGCGACCGGCTCGAGATCATGGCTGCTGTCGACAAAGTCGACGATGGAAACCTTGACCGCGTCGCCGCGCTCCTTGCGCAATCCCGCGACGGAGGCGACGAGCTGTTCGATTTCCTTGATCTGCTTGTCCGCCGCCTCTGGCGTCGCCTTGTCGCCAAGCGAGGCGGCGAGCGCCGAGCGGTTGATGAGGACCGCGATGGAAAGCCCTTCGACGATGAAGCCGGCGCTGGTTGTCGTGGTCGACTTCGAGGATATTTCGTAGTTGGTGAGTTCTTCCCGCTTCAGATTGTCGTCGCTTGATTGTTTGCTGTCGCCCGTCGCGACTTGGGTCTTGGGCACATTGGCGGCGACGCTTGTTGGCTGCTGACCAGCGGCGTTCTGCGAAGCCTGGTGCTCCTTGGTGACGCGCACCGATCGCTCGACGCGCGATTCCGGATCGTAGGTCGTCTCGTTGATCTGCTTCTGGTCGGCGTTCAACCGCGCGGCGACGCTGACCTGAAAATTGCGCAGGCTGAGGTAGGGCGTGAGGGTGCGATTGATCTTCTCGCGGATTTCCTGGCTGACGTTCTTTTCCAGCGCCAGCAGATTGTCCGGCGACTTTTCAATTGAATCGGGGCCGGATGCGAGCAGCCGGCCATCGACGTTGAGCACTGTAACTTCGTCGATCTTCATGCTTGGGATCGCCGCCGCGACGAGATGGCGTATCGCCTGACCGGTCGCGGCATCGTCGGCGCCGTCGGTGCGGATGACCACGGAAGCGGACGGCGCGAGGCGTTCGCGGCGAAACGATCCTTCATCGCCCATGACGACGTGCACGCGCGCCGCCTTGACGCCCTGCATCATCTGGATCGTACGCCCGAGTTCGCCTTCGATCGCGCGCACGCGGGTCACTTCCTGCATGGATGAGGTCAGGCCGAGCGAGCCGAGTTTGTCATAAAGCTCGTTGCCGACGCTGCCGCTGTGCGGCAAGCCTTTTTCCGCGAGCGTCATGCGCGCCGCCGGCGCCTGACCGACGGGAACCAGAACCGCCGTGCCGTCGGCGGCGACATCAAAAGCGATGCCAGCCTCCTTGAGAACCGCGCCGATGCTGACGACGTCTTCGCGATCGAGACCGCTGTAGAGTGTTTCAGTCGTCGGACGGCTGAGATAATATCCGGCAAAAATCGCGGCTGCAGCGACGCTCAGGCCGATGATGGCGAGCGCGGCCAGACGCCGGCCGCCCAACGCAAGCAAGCTCGTCCACAAATGCTCTGCTTGCGCCAACGCGTTCATCAATTGCCCCGTGCGATACTCCGGGTTGCATTGTTGAAGCCGGAGCTTGCGTGGGCATTGCGCGCATGCGCCGAAACCGGCGTTACGCTTTGTTAATGCCTCTGCTGCATGATTGCCTGGCTTGAGCGATTGTGCCGCTATCCGGCGCGCTTCACGCAGCACACGACGATTAGGCCCCGACACGCGGACCTAATGGCATCATGCCGCTTCGTCGTCTCGGCGCGAGTCCGAAATGTCACTCCAATCATCAGTGATCAACCGGACGGGAGCACTCTCATGTCTTCGATTCTTACAAATTCCGCATCGCTGTCGGCGCTGCAATCGCTTGAAATGACGCAGTCGGCGCTGGCTGTGACGCAAGGGCAGGTCTCCACCGGCCTGAAAGTCGCCAAGGCCTCCGACAACGCCGCCTATTGGTCGATCGCCACGCAGTTGACCTCGGACAGCGGCGTCATCGGCGCCTCGAACGACGCATTGCACCAGAGCCAGGCCGTGCTCGATACAGCGAACTCGGCGATCAAATCGATCATCACCACGATCAACTCGATCACCACCGCGCTCACCCAGGCGACCAACCCCGGCGCCGACGTCGCCAACATCAACACTTCGCTGGCCTCGCTCGGCAAGCAGCTCACGGACGCGGTGAAGGGCGCTTCGTTCAACGGCCTGAACCTGCTCGACGGCAGCCAGGCGGCGGCGCTGAACTTCGTCGCCGGCTTCACGGCGAGCACGACCGGCGGCGCGTTCAACACCATCCAGTTCTCGGCGAAGTCTCTGACCGGCGCTGGCGGCGTCGCGTCGACCACCGTCCAGCCCAATATCACCGACGCCACGACGATCGCGCAGTTGAACGGGCTCGCCGACAATCACGCTAGTGTGCTATCCGCCGGACAGAATGTCGTCGACAAGACAACCGACGCGACGCACGACACATTCACCGTCGCCTCGAAAGCGCTCGACGGCACAGTCACGACAACGAAGTACACCGGTCTCGACGCCAACGGCAACACCACGACCAACGCGCTGGCGACTTCGTTTGGCGTCTCCGTCACCACGACGCCGCCGGCTGGCCTGCTGATCCAGGGCGGCAACGATCTCACCAACCTGACGACGTCGGCGGCGACCGCTGGCGCGCAGCTCACCTCGGTCGAGGCCGCCCTGGCGGCGGTGACGAATTACGCCGCCGTCATCGGCTCGACGCAGAACCGGATGACTTCGTCGAATGCGCTTAACATGGCGATCACGACGAACTATTCGAACGGCATCAGCGCGCTTGTCGATGCCGACATGAACCAGGCGTCGACGCGATTGCAGGCGCTGCAGACGCAGCAGCAGCTCGGCATTCAGTCGCTGTCGATCGCCAACCAGAGCAGCCAGCTCATCCTCAAGCTGTTTCAGTGATCTGAAAGCAGCCCGGCGCCGTCGGCGAAGAGATCGCCGACGCGCCGGGCGATGAATTGGCGGCCCGTCAACGTGGTCTGAATGCTCCTCCAGGCGGCGGACGGGAGCCGCCACCCTCAATGAAGATGCCCGTCATATGTGGACGGCCCCGGTTGGCAAGCTGTTTTTGACGTAACCAACGATTTGGTCTGCTGCGGTCATATGTCCGGCCTGTTGGCGCGGCGCAA
>JAYUFK010000321.1:0-25214 GCA_043739325.1 Methylocapsa sp.
ATAAGCCGTTAACCTGAAGCGATTCCCCTGCCAGGCACACCTCCGGTCGGGCTACGCCCTTCCTCCGTCGCAACCCGCACGCGGCAAGAAGCAAACCAAACCCGGCAGAACGCCACTTATCGCTCGCGGGAAACTGTTCAGACAACCGGGGCCAGCTCTGTTTGGCGGGTGTTAATTAGCATCGATTGATCGTTATGCGAAACAAATATTGACATTTGCTAGGGCACGTTGATGAACTATATGTCGGAAGTCGCAGCGTGGGGACCCTTTCTTTTTATGTCCCTTGTGACGCGGACACTAATAAACTCACTTATGGGATCGCATTTTCGTGTCCGAACGTTAGTTGTGATTCTGGTGGTAATGGTTGGAGTATCGTTCTTACTTGGAGCTAGGGTGGCAATCAAGAAACATTTTGACCTAGCAACTCTCGGTTTCGTAATTCTGATGTTTATATCTGGGCAACTACCGGCAATGCAGGCTCTATTTGCTTTTGCTGCTTGGAGCGCACATGGTTTTGCGCCTTAGCGGTACGGTCACGTTGACGCACCGGTTACAGACTCCGGCTATTCAGTGTGGTCGGGGTTTTGCCGGGGTTTTGCGGGGTTTTGCGGGGTTTTGCGGGGACGCCATATCAATTCCCCTTTTTAGTGGCGCCCTTATTTATCGCAAATATGCAATTGATATGGCGTCCCCGTAAAACGTAAAACCCGTAAAACCCCGTAAAACCGTAAAACCAATTGATATCGCGTCCCCTAAAATTTCCCGAAGATTTCAGATTTGCGCCCGAACAGAAGTGTTCGCCGGCGCCCGTCAGAATCGCGACCGACGCGGACGCGTTCGCGCCTAACGCCAGGAACGCTTCATAAAGCGCCTGCGCGGTTCCCGCATCGGCGGCGTTGCGGCGCTCGGTGCGGTTGATCGTGATGATGACGGCGGGACCGTCGCGTGAGATTAGGATCGGGGAGGGGAGAGGCATGGAGGTCTCCGCAGGGTCAGAAATGACAAATAGATTTCATATATTGATTTATTGCAATTGATATGCAACTGTCATCATCTTGGAGGCGGTTTCCGCAAAAAATCCGGGCGGTCGGAAATGGGGGACGATAGTAAGACAACGATGGTCAAGGAAGGAAACGGCTGGTCATGTCCACCGCAGTGAGTAGAATTCTCGAACGCCTGAAGGACGACGGCGGCTTGCAGGGCAAGGACATCGCCAACATTGTTGCGGTGTCGCCAGCAACTGTCTCTCGGTGGTCGAATGGCAAGGCGACGCCGGACCTTCGAACGCAAACTGTCATTGCCGAGCTGCGCTATGTTGTCGATCGTCTCGCTGATTTTTACACGGCGGACGAAACGCGCCTCTGGCTTCACGCCAAGCATCCGATGCTGAAGGGCGAGCGCGCGATTGATTTGATAAACAGTGACAGGACCGAAGAGGTTCTGGCCGTCATTGAGGCGCTGGACGCCGGGGCTTACACCTAGTGTCGGCGGAATTCCGCCGGGCGCGGGACCTGGCGCTTCTGGATGCTGTCGACGCTTTCAAGCGAGAGCCGTTTTCAAAAACAGTTTGGCGGATCGCACGAGGCGGGCGCGATCCAACGATCGGAAGTCCGTCGCGGAGCCGTTGGTCACATGGCGGGTTCGACGTCCTCTACACATCCTTGGAAAGAGATGGGGCCTTGGCGGAAATTCACGCGCTTCTGTCGGCGCAACCCGTCTTCCCAACCCGCGATCCGTGGTTCGTGCATCAACTTAAGATTTCAGCCGACCGGACCCTAAAAATCGCGGACTTGCCAACGCTTGGCAAGCTTGGCGTGGACGTTGGACATTATTTCGAGCGCGACTATTCGCGCACACAGGAAGTCGCCGATGCCGCGCATTTTCTGGGATTCGACGGATTGGTTGCGCCGAGCGCACGTTGGTCATGCCTGAATGCGGTTCTGTTCACAGAACGACTCAGGCCAGACCAAATCGAAATTGTCGACAGCGATGCAGGCGCTGTAGATTGGGCGGCTTGGCGAAAGAGAGTCCGCGACCGCTAACATCGCCACTCTTGCCACATCCCCCGCCCCCCTCTATACACCCGCGTTCGCGCCCCCCGACACCCCTGGAGGCAGGGCGCGGTTTAACTCTTACAAGGAATGTTCGACATGGCGGCGATCAAGCAACTCGCGGCCGTGGCGCGCAGTGGGAGCGGCAAGGGGGCCGCCCGTACTGTTCGTCGCGAGGGCCGCGTACCGGGTGTAATCTATGGCGGCGGCGAGACGGCGGCGCCGATCTCGGTTGATTACAAGGAAATCAACAAGCTGATCTACGCCGGGCATTTTCTCACGACGATTTTCGAACTCGACGTTTCCGGCAAGAAAGAGCGCGTTCTGCCGCGCGATTATCAGCTCGATGTCGTCACCGACAAGCCGCTGCATGTCGATTTCCTGCGCCTCAAGGCCGGATCGCGCGTGCGCATCACCACCCCGGTTCACGTTAAAAACCAGGAAGCCTCGCCCGGCATCAAGAAGGGCGGCACGGTCAATCTCGTGCTGCACTCGGTTGAACTCTGGGCCCCGGCCGACGCCATTCCGGATTCGGTCACGATCGATCTGACCGGCCTCGACTTCCACGATTCCGTGCATCTTTCGGCGATCGTAATGCCGGAAGGCTGCAAGCCGATCTCCAGGAATACCGACCTCACCGTCATCACCATCGTGCCCCCGACAGTATTCGCCGAAGAGGCGCCCGCCGCGGCCGCGACTTCGGGCGCCGCTCCGGCTGCTGGCGCTGCTCCCGCCGCTAGCGCCGCCGCGCCGGCCAAGGGCGCCGCTGCCGCTGCTCCGGCCAAGGGCGCCGCTGCCGCCGCTCCGGCCAAGGGCGCGGCCGCCGCGCCCGCCAAGCCGGCAGGCAAGAAGTAAGAGGATCGTTGCAGCCAAAGGGAAACGTCATGGCCGGGCTTGTCCCGGCCATCCACGTCTCCTCTTGGGCGCGTCGACCAGCCAAATGTCTGAACCCAAGTCGTGGATAGCCGGGTCAAGCCCGGCCATGACGAGCGTGGTGTGCGCGCGGAGCGCTCATGATCCTGATCGCAGGCCTCGGCAATCCGGGCGCCGAATACGCCCGCAACCGCCACAACATCGGCTTCATGGCGATCGCGGCGATCGCGAGGGCGTATCGCCTCGGGCCGTTTCGCGCGCGCTTTCAGGGGTTGGTCGCCGAGGGGCTGATCGGCCAGACGCGCGTGGCGCTGCTGGCGCCGCAGACCTATATGAACGAGTCCGGCCGCAGCGTCGGTCAGGCCATGCGGTTTCACAAGATCGAACCCGCCGAATTGGTCGTGCTGCATGACGAGCTCGACCTCGCGCCGGCCAAGGTGCGCGTCAAGATCGGCGGCGGCAATGCCGGGCATAACGGCCTGCGCTCGATCAGCGCGCATGTCGGCAACGATTATAGACGCGTGCGCCTCGGCATCGGCCATCCCGGCGATAAAAACCTCGTGCATCAATACGTGCTGAACGATTTCGCCAAATCGGAGATGGGCTGGGTCAACGCCGTCTGCGACGCCATCGCCGCCGCCGCGCCGCTGCTCGCCGAAGGGCAGGACGCGAGCTTCCAGAACAGGGTGCATCTGGCGGTGGAGGCCGCTGGGTTTGGCGAGAAGGCATAGCCCCTTCGCCCGGTACGCGGGGCGAAGGGCTACGCCTTCTTCCACGGCGTCTCCGGCACGGGGGTCAGCGGCCCCTTGCCATCGATCCACGAAAACAGATTGTCGACCACCAACTGCCCCATCGCGCCGCGCGTGTGATGCGAGGCCGAGCCGACGTGCGGCAGCAGCACGGCGTTGTCGAGCGCCAGCAGCGCGGCTGGAACATGGGGTTCGTTGGCGAACACATCGAGCCCGGCGCCGAGAATTGTCTTCGTGCGCAATGCTTCGATCAGCGCCTCCTCGTCGATCAGCGAGCCTCGGGATATGTTGACGATGATGCCGTTCGGCCCGAGCGCTTCCAGAATTTCCCTATTGACGATTCTTTGCGTCGCGCCGCCGCCAGGCGCGGCGACCATCAGGATATCGCAAGCCTCCGCCATCCCCTTCAGCGTGGGATAATACAGATACGGCGCGCCATCCTGCGGCTTGCGGCCGTGATAGACAACATCGACGCCGAACGCCTGCGCCCGCGTCGCGATCGCCTTGCCGATGCGCCCGAGGCCGAGAATGCCCATCGTGCGTCCGCGCAGCGAAGCGGTAAGCGGGTAGGGCGCCTTCAGCCACTTGCCGTCGCGCAGATAGTGCTCCGCCCGCGGCAGTTCGCGCAGGCAGTTGAGCGTCAGCGCCATCGCGATATCGGCGACTTCGTCATCGAGCACGCCGGGCGTATGCGCGACGATGATTCCGTGCTGGCCAGCCCACGCCGCATCGATATGATCATAGCCGACGCCGAAACTGGCGATGATTTCGAGTTTTGGCAGACGCTGCATCAGCGCCGCGTCGATGCGGCGGCTGTGCGAGCCGCCCGCAATAGCGCGGATGTCTGGACCCAACGCGTCGATCGCGCGTTCGGGATCGCTCTCCTGCCAGAGGCGATGCACGCTCGCGCGCTTTTCGATCGCGCTTGCGACCCCATCGCCGCCCTCGGCCAGCATCAGAACATCATAATCGGCCACGTGCATTTCCCTGTTTCGGATTTCGCGTCCCACAATGCGCTGAGGCCGGGGCGGCGGGCAAGCGCCCATGGCGCGCAAAAACGCGATCTTTCGCTTAGCGTCCAGACGTGGCACATGCGGGCGATGTCTGAGCTGGGGGATTCTGTGTTTGAGCGCGCTCGCCCGCAAGTGCGGCGCGTGATCTTGCGCGATTTTCGCTCCTATGGCGCGCTGGACATTGCATTCGACGGCTCGGTGATCGTGCTGTGCGGCGAGAACGGCGCCGGCAAGACCAATTTGATCGAGGCGCTGTCGCTGTTCGCGCCGGGGCGCGGCTTGCGGCGCGCCGAAATGGCCGATTGCGCCCGCATCGGCGGCGCTGGCGGCTTCGCGATCTCCGTGATGATCGAAGCGGATGGCGCGGAACGCCAGCTTGGCTTCGGACTGGAGGCGGGCGCGCGGCAATACCGCATCGACCGCGCGCCGGTGGCGTCGGCGCGCGCCTTCGCCGAGCATGTGCGGATCATCTGGCTGACGCCTTCGATGGACGGGCTGTTTCTCGGGCCGGCGGGAGATCGACGGCGTTTTCTCGATCGGCTGGTGCTGGCAATTGACCCCGGCCACGGCGCGCGCGTGGCGCAGCTTGAACGGGCGCTGCGTGGGCGCAACAAACTGCTTGAGGAAGGCCGGCGCAACGCGCAATGGTTAGAGGCCATCGAGCGCGAGGCGGCGGAGCTTGGCGTCGCCATCGCCGCGGCACGCGTCGAATGCGTGGGGCGACTGAAAGCCATGATCGCGCTGGAGCGCGACGATGCCTCGCCATTCCCCTGGGCCGATCTGACGCTGGAAGGCGAAGTGGAAAACCTCGTGGCCGAGGCGCCCGCTTTGGCCGCCGAAGAGCGCTATCGCGCGTTGCTGCGCGAGGGCCGTGGGCGCGATGCAGCGGCGGGACGCACGTTGATCGGCCCGCACGCCGCCGATCTCGTCGTGCGTCACGGCCCCAAGCAGGCACTGGCGGCGCAGGCTTCGACGGGCGAACAAAAAGCGCTGCTGGTCGGCCTCGTGCTGGCGCATGCGCGGCTCGTCGCCGAGATGAGCGGCATCGCGCCTTGGGCGCTGTTCGATGAAGTCGCCGCGCATTTCGATCCGCGTCGGCGGCTGGCGATTTTCGGCGCGCTGGAGCGCATCGGCGGGCAAGTGTTCCTGACCGGCGCCGATCCGGCGGCTTTCGCGGACCTGAGAGGGCGCGCGACAATGCTGGAGGTTACGCCCGGGCGCGTGAAGTTAAGAGGCTAATGATCAGGCGTGCCCTGCGTCCATCGACAGCATCGCCTCGTTGACGCCGAGCCGGGCGAGCGCCCGGTCGTATTTGCCGGAAAGATCCGCGTCGAACACGAGATCCGGATCGGCGGGACAATTGAGCCAGCCGTTGGCGAGCATCTCGTTTTCCAATTGTCCCGACGACCAGCCGGCATAGCCGAGCGCCAGCACGGCCTTTTGCGGCCCTTCGCCCTTCGCGATGGCGCGCAGGATGTCGAGCGTCGCGGTGAGGCAAATTCCGTCGCCGACGGTTACCGTGGATTCGCCGACAAGAAAATCACTGCTGTGCAGCACGAAGCCGCGCCCTTGCTCGACGGGACCGCCGCGCAGCACGCGCACCGCGCCAGCGCTGGGCGGCAAGCGGATTGCCTCGCTCTTCTTGACGACGTCAAGTTGAACGAGCAGGTCGGAAAAGCTGATCGCATCGGCGCGCCGATTGACGATAATGCCCATCGCGCCGTCCTCGCGATGCGCGCACAAATAGACGACGGAGCGCGCGAACGGCCCCTCGCGTAACCCTGGCATGGCGATCAGCATTTGCCCTTCGAGGCTGCCGGGCGCCATTTCTTTGAGCGGACGTCTCATCCGCGCTATGCTACGCTCACTGCGGATTCTGTCAAAGGCGGTATTCGAGGATGAAAAGAGATATTTCCGCCGGGCTCTTGCTGAGTGTATTCACGTTCGCGTTGGCGGGCGCGCCGAATGCCGCCGGGGCCGAGGCTTACGCGAGCGATTGGGCGAAGGGGCTGAAATCCTCGGCGCGGCTCGTCTCGGCGGGCGGCGGTTCCGCGGGCGTCGAAATACAGCTCGCGCCGGGTACAATCACCTATTGGCGCAATCCCGGCGACGCCGGCTTGCCCCCAGTGGCTTCGTTCGAGGGGTCGACAAATCTGGCCAGCGCGCAACTGCGGTTTCCCGCGCCAAAACGCATTCACGATGGCGATGGCGAGGCCTTCGGTTACGATCGCGGCCTGATTCTGCCGATCGAAGTGAAAGCCGCTGATCCTGGCAAGCCGGTGACGCTGAACCTCAAACTTAACTACGCGGCGTGCGAAAAAATCTGCGTGCCGGCGCTCGCCAATCTCAAGCTCGAACTGCCGGCCTCCACGGCATCGCCGTTCGCGCAAGCGATTGAAGAGGCGAAGGCGCAAGTGCCGCGCGTCGTCGACTGGGCGGATCTTAAGGCCGAACTTGTCGCGCAAGGCGCCAACCGCTGGCGTCTATGCGTTCCGAGCGAACCGGGACCGGCGCGCGACGCCTTCATCGAGGCGCCCGAGCAATGGTGGATCGCGATGTCGGCGCGGATCGATGCGAGCGGCGCCGGCGCTTGTTTCGCCGTTGAACTCAAGCAGATGCCTGATGGCGCAAGCCTGCCGCTGGCGACGCAAGTTACGATTACCGGCGGGCAGGGGCCGATCGAGACGACGATGACCTTAACGCCGTGAGGCCGCGCGCTTGCGATTAGGGCGCGGCGCGTTACATTGCCCGCTTTATTGCCTCAACCAGGAAGCTCCCATGACCATCAAAGTCGGCGATCGTTTGCCCAACGCCACATTCCGCCTCGTCACCAGCGACGGGCCGAAAACGGTGACGACGCAGGAATTCTTTGGCGGCAAGAAGATCGTGTTGTTCGGCCTGCCCGGCGCCTTCACGCCGACGTGTCACAAAAATCATCTGCCCGGCTTCATCGCGCATGAAGCGGCGATCAAGGCAAAGGGCGTTAGCGAGATCGCGATGACCGCGGTTAACGATCATCACGTCCTCGCGGCGTGGTCGAAGGCTTCCGATCCCCAGAGCAAGATCGCATTTCTCGCCGACGGCAACGCCGATTTCGCCAAGGCGGCCGGCCTCGAATTCGACGGCTCTGGCGGCGGCATGGGCATACGCTCGAAGCGTTACGCGATGCTCGTCGACGATGGTGTCGTGAAAATCCTCAACATCGAGGACTCGCCGGGCAAGGCTGAGATTTCCAGCGCGGAGAGTTTGCTGAAGGGAATGTGACTCCCTTCTCCCCGCGAGCGGGAAGAAGGTGGAACTGCGCAGCAAGGCCTGCGGACGAATGTTTGCATTCGCCTTGGGATGAGGGGCTGCCCCAAACTTGGCGGATTGTCGTTGCCTAATCGAGCCTCGACGCCCACCGCCTACGCCGCCCCTCATCCGGCGGCTGCGCCGCCACCTTCTCCCCGCGAGCGGGGCGAAGGAGTTCCACCCTTGCCCAAAAACGGCGCCATGCCCTTGCGGGCGAGTTCGTCGGCGCGCTCGTTCAGCGAATTGCCGGCGTGGCCCTTGACCCAGTGCCAGGCGATCGTGTGACGCGTGGCGGCTTCGTCGAGACGGTGCCACAGGTCCTCGTTCTTGACCGGCTTTTTGTCGGCGGTGCGCCAGCCGTTGCGTTTCCAGTTGTGCATCCAGCTCATCACGCCGCCGCGCATATATTGCGAGTCGGTGTGAAGATCGATCGCGCAGGGCCGGCTCAACGCTTCAAGCGCCGAAATCGCCGCGAGCAGCTCCATGCGATTGTTGGTGGTCAATTCCTCGCCGCCGCACAGGTCTTTCTCGGTCTTGCCATAGCGCAGGATTGCGCCCCAGCCGCCGGGTCCCGGATTGCCTGAGCAGGCGCCGTCGGTCCAGACCTCGACGTTGCCGCTCATCGCAGCAAGCCGTAGTCGCGCGCGCTGACGACGCTTCGGTGAAAGCGCAACTTCTTGAGATATTCGAGCGGGTCTTTCGGCACGACTTTCGCGCCTGGCGGCACGTTGAGCCAGTCGACAAGGCGCGTCAGCATAAAGCGCAAAGCTGAGCCGCGCGCCAGCGCCGGCAACGCTTCAACTTCCGCCGTGGTGAGTTTGCGCACGCGCTCATAGCCGTTGATGAGCGCCATACCCTTCGAAATATTGAACGAGCCGTCCTGTTCGAAACACCAGGCGTTGAGGCAGATTCCAAGATCGTAGGCGAGGAAATCGTTGCAGGCGAAATAGAAATCGATAAGGCCGGAAAGCCTTTCGCCGAGGAAAAACACGTTGTCGGGAAACAGGTCGGCATGGATCACGCCGCTCGGCAGATCGCGCGGCCAGATCGATTGCAGATTGGAGAGTTCCCCGGCGATTTCTCCGGCGAGCCCGGGCGAAACTTCGTCGGCGCGCGCGCCAGCAGATGACGCGAGCGGCGGCCAGCCGCCGATCGACAGCGCATTGGGCCGCTTGATCGCAAAGTCCGCGCCCGCCCGATGCATGAGGGCGAGCGCTTCGCCGACGCTGGCGCAATGGCGCGCCGTGGGGCGGCGAATCCACAGGCCGTCAAGGAAAGTCACAATCGCGGCGGCGCGGCCGGCGAGCCGTCCCAGCGCCCGACCATCGCGGCTGCGCACGGGTTGCGGGCAGGTGACGCCGCGTTTGGCCAGATGCTCCATCAGGCCGATGAAAAACGGCAGATCGTTCTCGCGCACGCGCTTTTCGTAAAGCGTCACGATGTACTGGCCGCGCTCGGTGTGCATCAGGAAATTGGAATTCTCGACGCCCTCGGCGATGCCTTTGAACGACAGCACGGCGCCAAGATCGTATTGCGCGAGAAAGCCTTGCAGGGCTTCATCGCTGACTTCGGTGTAGACGGCCATGAATCGTCCGATTGTGGGCCAGTGGCGTGGCGCGGGGGAGGGGTCCCGTGTTAGCAAGGCCATGGGAAACGGTCAAATGCACCGATGGGAAGGCTCGGGGGATCAAGTGCAAGTGAGAGGTTCGGGAGGAGCGAAGAGCAAACAGCCACGAAAGCCCCCTCTCCCGCTTGCGGGAGAGGGTTGGGGTGAGGGGCCCACCGCCGCGTTTGACTTCCCAAGAGGTCCTCATCCGTCGCGCCCGTGGCGCGCCACCTTCTCCCGCGTGCGGGCGAAGGGATTCGCAGCGCGGCGACAAGCCGTTTTTTGATGCACGCCAGCTGGCTTTGGGTTCTGTTTACCGTGCTCGCCGCTGGCGGCCAGACGTTGCGCAACGCGCTGCAGCGCGAACTCATCGGCGCGCTCGGCTCGATCGGCGCGACGCAGGTGCGCTTTCTGTTCGGCCTGCCGTTCGCCGTGCTGTTTCTTGTGGGCGTGCGCCTCACCACACAAGAGCCAATCCCGGCGCTCAGCGCGACCTCCGTGGCGTGGAGCGCATTTGGCGCCATCGCGCAGATTGTCGCCACGGCGATGATGCTGGCGGCGATGCGCGAGCGCTCGTTCGTCGTCGCCATCGCCTATATCAAGACCGAGGCCGTGCAGATCGCGGTGTTTTCGCTGGTGTTCCTGCACGAACAGCTCACGTTTTCGCTCGGCGTCGCGATCGTGCTGGCCACGGCTGGCGTGTTGCTGATGTCGTGGCCCAAGGCGACAGCGCCAGCGGCGGTGGTGGGCAAGTCGGCGGCTTTGGGTCTTGTCAGCGCGAGTTTTTTCGCGCTGGCGGCGGTCGGCTTTCGCGCCGCGATTCTGGGCGTCGCCACGCCGTCATTTGTCATGGCGGCGACGCTGACTCTTGTTGTCGGTCTGGCGATTCAAACGGTCTTGTTGCTGTTCTGGCTCATCATCTTCGATCGCAAGACGCTGATGGCAATCCTCGGCGTCTGGCGCTCCTCGATGTTCGCCGGTTTCATGGGCGCGCTGGCCTCGCAATTCTGGTTTCTCGCCTTCGCGCTGGCGAGCGCGACGGGCGTTCGCACGCTGGCGCTGATCGAGGTGATCTTCGCGCAGGCGGTTTCGATGCGGATGTTTCGCGAAGGCGTCGGCCGGCGCGAATGGGTGGGCATGGCGTTGATCGTCGTCGCAGTTGTCGTGCTGATCAACGCCTGAGCGTCAGGGCGCGACGCCCTCCGCCTCCCGCAGCACCTTCGGCAGGGGAAAGAATACGCCCTCGTCCGCCGTCGTCAGCGTCTCCACCGCGATGTCGTAGCGTTGCGCGAACGCGTCGATAATTTCCTCGACAAGCACTTCGGGGGCCGAGGCGCCGGCGGTGATCGCCAGCGAGCGAATGTCGCCAAACCGCGTCCAGTCGATCGCGGCGGCGTTGGGCAGCAGGTCGGCGATCTTGCAGCCCTCGCGCTCGGCGACTTCGCGCAGGCGCTGCGAGTTCGAGGAATTGGCCGAGCCGACGACGATCACTGCCTCGACCATCTGGGCGGCGCGCTTGATCGCTTCCTGCCGATTGGTCGTGGCGTAGCAGATATCTTCCAGCGTTGGCGCGACGATGCGCGGAAATCGCTGCTGCAAGGCGCGCACGATTTCGCGCGTATCGTCGACCGACAACGTCGTCTGCGTGACATAAGCCAGTTCGTCGGCTTCGTCATAGACCAGCGCGTCGACGTCCTCGATCGTGCTAACCAGCGCGATAGCGCCGTCCGGCAACTGGCCCATCGTGCCCACGACTTCGGGATGGCCGGCATGGCCGATCAGGACGATCCGGCGCCCGCGCTTAAAATGAACCTGCGCCTCGCGATGCACTTTGGTCACCAGCGGGCAAGTCGCGTCGATGGTGAAAAGATTGCGCCGCGCGGCTTCTTCAGGAACGCTCTTGGCGACGCCATGGGCGGAAAAGATGACCGGGGCGGAGCCTGGAGGCGCGTCGCTCAATTCCTTGATGAAGACGACGCCCTTGGCGCGAAGCGAGTCGACGACATGTTTGTTATGCACAATCTCGTGACGGACATAGACCGGCGCCCCATAGATTTTCAAGGCGCGTTCGACCGCGTCGATGGCGCGCACGACGCCGGCGCAAAATCCGCGCGGCGCGCAAAGCACAATGCGAAGTGCAGCTTTGTCGGTCATTTGGGGTGTCCGCTCATGGCATCGGTTTTGGGAACCCGGCGCCGCGAAGTCAAGGGGCGCTCACCCGTCGTCTCACAAACCTTTGACCGCAAGATATCGTCTGGCGAAACACCTGCAATCGCTCTAAGAGCGGGCATGCCTAGCATCCTCGCTCGCGCCTTATGTGAGACTTCGCCTTGACGGCTGCGTCCGCTTCCACTTCTAGCAGGCCGCGCGCGGTCTTTACGGAGGGGTCGACGATGCGCCATGTCGCCGTGATGACGGCGACCGGGTCGATCGGCCTGATGGCGATCTTCGTCGTCGATCTGCTGTCGCTGTTTTACGTGTCGCGGCTTGGCGACCAGACGTTCAAGGCGGCGGTGGGCTACTCCAGTCAGGTGCTGTTCCTTGCCATGTCGATCAACATCGGCCTGACTATTGCTGTTTCCGCCACGGTGTCGCGCGCGCTAGGGGCAGGCGACCGCGCGCGCGCGCGCCGCTTGGCCGCCTCTGGACTGACAATCTGCGCCATAACTGCGTCAATCATCGCCTTGGCACTCTTCGTTTATCGCGAGCCAATCTTGCAGGTCGCCCTGCATGCGCAGGGGCGCTCATTCGAAGTCGCGAGCAATTTCCTCGCAATTACATTGCCGGCCAATATTCTCATGGGCTTCGGTATGTGCTTTTCCGGCGTCTTGCGCGCCGCGGGCGACGCGCGGCGCGCGATGTACGTGACGCTGGCCGGGGGCATCGTCACAGCCTTCACCGATCCGCTGCTGATTTTTGGCTTCGGCCTCGGCGTCTATGGCGCCGCGTGGGCGACGGTAATCTCGCGCCTGGTGTTCTTCGGCGTTGGCGCCTGGGGCGCCATCGGGGTTCACAAACTCGTCGCTCCGCCGAACTTCCGGGCCATGCTGGGCGACATTCGCCCGATCATGTCTATCGGCCTTCCCGCGATCCTGGCCAATCTGGCGACGCCGGTCGCCGCGGTCTATACGACTCGCATTTTCTCGGATTTCGGCGAAGCGGCGGTCGCCGCCAGCGCCATCATCGATCGCGTCATACCGGTGTTGTTTGGCGTCATCTTCGCACTCACCGGCTCGATCGGCCCGATCATCGGCCAGAACCTTGGGGCGAAATTGATGGGGCGCGTGCGCCGGGCGATCACCGATTCGTTCGTGCTCTCGGTCGGCTACGCATTTCTTGCCTGGGCGGCGCTGGCTCTCCTGAGCCCGCTGATTGTCGCGGGCTTCGACGCGCAAGGCCAGAGCGCCCATCTCGTGACGTTCTTCGCCCGCTACGGCGTCAGCGCCTGGGTGTTCATTACCTGCCTGTTCGTCGCCAACACGGTGTTCAACAATCTCGGATTTCCCCTGCTTTCGACGGCTTTCAACTGGGGCCGGGCGACGCTTGGCACCATCCCTTTCGCGACGCTTGGCGCGAAGTTCGGCGGCGTCGAGGGCGCGATGTTGGGGGTCGCTTTCGGGGCGGCGCTGTTTGGCCTCAGCGCCGTCGCAACAGCGTATTATGTCACTTCACGGCTCGCAAAGCGGATGAAGGCGCTGTAGGGTGGCGGCGGCGTAGACGCAGGCCCGATCGGAGTCGAAATATTATGATGAACCTCAACGAAATCATCCAGGCCGCGCAAGGCGGCCAGGGCGTATCCAATCTCGCCAGCCAGTTCGGGCTTACGCCGGAGCAAACGCAGGCGGCGGTTCAGGCGATGATCCCGGCTTTTTCAACGGGCCTGCAGAACACAGCGCAAAATCCGGCTGGCCTTGGCGGCTTGCTATCGCAACTGACCAGCGGCGCGCATCAAGGTTCGTTCACCGACCCCAATCAGGCTAGCGCAGCGGCTGGCGTCGGCGGAAACGTGCTTGGTCAGATCTTCGGCTCGCCGCAGGTCGCATCCCAGGTCGGCCAGCAGGCGTCGCAAGTGTCCGGCGTCAGCCCGCAGGTCATCCAGCAAATGATGCCGATCGTCGCGTCAATGCTGATGGGCGGCTTGTTTCATTCGATGAACTCGCAGGGCATGGGCGGCATATTGGGCCAGCTCGCCAGCGCCGCGACGGCTCCGGGCGGTCTGGCTTCCAGCTTCGGTCAGGGCGCCGCCGCCCCAACCGCTGGCGGCGGGATGTTCGGCGGCATGTTGGGTAACGTCCTTGGCGGCTTGTTTGGCGGCGGCGCCCAGCAATCTGGCGCCAATCCTCAGGCTGCGGCTATGCAGGCGGGGCTCAGTACGCTGACCAATATGTTCCAGGCGGGTGTTCAGGTTTCACAGGCCCATCAGCAGGGATTGAGTTCAATCCTGGGGTCGCTGACGGGTCAGAACCGGAGTTGACGGCTTGGCCGCCGATCGTTCGGGAGCGCCCGAGGAATCGGGCGACCGGCCAATCTCCGCGATATTGCCGCCGCTCAAGCGAAAGCGTTGGCGATATTCGAATACGATCCGTTAAGCTTCGCGCCGACGGCAGTCACTGTCGTGATCACCGCGATGCTGAGCAGGCTCGCCAGTAGAGCGTATTCGATCGCGGTTGCGCCGCTTGAGTCGCTGAGGAAGGATTGAAGTGTGCGCCACATTGTCATTGTCCCGTTCTCTCGGTGTTGCCGTATTCCTGCCAGCGCCGTTTGATTTCCCGCCTTTCGGAAAGATCGGCCCGGTTCGTCTTGGCGTCACATTGGCGCGAGAAAGTATATTTTGTGTCACCAACGCGGTTTCCCGCCCGGCAAAAATTAATATCCTGAAGGTTGGGTAAGTCTTTGCGTTCGAAAGTGTAAATCTGCATTAGGCAAACGTTCTGGCTGACGAGAACCTTGGGCGTTTGCCTTTCATTGCGTTGTCGCTCGTAGATGACTATCTAGCGACAGTTCAGATTTGCCCTCCCGCGCATCCCCTCCGGAACCCTCCATGGCCCGCGATATTACAGACGCCAATCTTGTGGAGACGCGGGACGAGTTGGTCGGCTGGCTTGAAGCGGGCTGTAAACCCGCCTCCGCGTTCCGCGTTGGAGCCGAACACGAAAAGATCCCGTTTTACACTGCCGATCTGACGCCGGTTCCCTACGAAGGCGTGCGCGGCATCCGCGCCTTGCTCGAAGGCATGCGGAGCCAACTAGGCTGGGAGGCGATCGAGGATGCCGGAAACATTATCGGCTTGTTCGATACGACACGCGGCGGCGCGATCTCGCTGGAACCCGGCGGCCAGTTTGAACTGTCGGGCGCCGCGTTCGAGACGGTGCATGAGACGTCCGCCGAAGTTGAAGCGCACCTGAGTCAGGTCAAGCAAATTGGCGGTGAGCTCGGCATCGGCTTTCTGGCGCTTGGCATGAGTCCAAAGTGGACGCTGGCGCAGACGCCTGTCATGCCGAAGGGACGGTATCAAATCATGGCGCGCTACATGCCTAAAGTCGGCTCGCGCGGTATCGACATGATGTTCCGAACCGCCACGGTGCAATCCAATCTCGACTTTTCCAGCGAAGCCGACATGGTCAGGAAGTTGCGCGTCGGTCTCGCGCTGCAGCCGATGATCACGGCGTTGTTCGCCAACTCGCCCTTCACCGACGGAAAGCTCAACGGCTTTCTCTCGGCGCGCTCGGAAATCTGGCGTGATACCGACAACGCGCGTTCCGGCATGCTGCCATTCGCGTTCGAGCCGGGTATGGGATTTGAGCGCTATGTCGATTACGCGCTGGATGTGCCGATGTATTTCGTCAAGCGCGGCGCGACATATCACGATGTCGCTGGCGCCAGTTTCCGCGACTTGCTGACGGGAACATTGCCCGCGTTGCCGGGCGAGCGCGCGACGATATCGGATTGGGCCAATCATCTCTCGACGATTTTTCCCGAAGTGCGCTTGAAGCGCTATCTCGAAATGCGCGGCGCCGACGTCGGGCCGGTCGATCGCATCTGCGCGTTGTCGGCGCTGATGGTCGGGCTTTACTACGACAATACGGCGCTCGATGCGGCATGGGAGCTCGTCAAAGGCTGGAGCGCGACTGAGCGAAAGCAGCTCCGCGATGATGCGCCGCGTATTGCTCTCGACGCGAAAATTGGCGGGCGCGGGCTGCGTGACATCGCGCGTGACGCTTTGGCATTGGCGCGCGCGGGGCTTGCGCGACGGGCGCGGCTGAATAGCGCTGGACGCGACGAGGCGATATTCCTCGATCCGCTCGATGCAATTGTGGAACTTGGCCGTGCGCCGGCTCAGGATTGGATCGACCGCTTCAATGGGCCTTGGCGCGGGTCGGTCGATCCCGCCTTCGTCGAAGCCGCCTATTGAGCGTCTAGCGGGAAGTGCTGCAACGGTCCGCGGCGAACTGCGATCGAGACCTCTCCTGGGCCAGCCGCCGTCTCGAAGCGCATATCGCTGGCGACGCCCAGGCCTGTATCGATGTGCGAAGATGGCGGCGGATTGAAAATATCGTTCGCCGCCGCTCCCGTCGGTCCAGAGGAAAATTCGGTTCCGGCGCTGATGTAGCCGCTGATCTTTATACAGGTGTCCGATCCCTTGACGGCGAAATATCCGGGTCCGTAAACGGCGCAATGGCGATTAGACGAGGTCTGTGCGCCCTGCCGTGTCGATGCGCCATCGCCCGCCCACGCAACGCCTGGCCCAGACAACATCAACAACATGCTCAACTTCCAACGATTCATTGCGATGGCCTGACCAATGCGAATCTGTCCCAGATGAACGGGGACAGTGAGCGCGGTTCGCGGCGGCTTTGGGGCAGGCCATGTTTCAATCGCAATTTACGGCATGCGTAACATGGGCGCCACAGTTGCGGCCAATTCACCGCCAGTCGCCCCAATGCGCCTGAATCAAAGCCAGGGCGGCAATCGCAGCGGTATCGGCTCGCAGGATGCGCGGACCCAAACTCAACCGAAGCACATTGGGCGCACGCAGGATCATTGCGCGCTCCTCTTCGTCGAAGCCGCCTTCCGGGCCGATCAGAAGGCTGATTGCCGCCGGCGCCGCGCGACTGGCGAGGGCGGCAACCGCGTTGCCCTGAGGCGCGTCTTCGTCGCAAAACACCAGCACCCGGTCCCTCGGCCAGTCCGCCAGCGCTTTGGCGAGGGGGCGTTCGTCGACGATTTCGGCCAGCCAGATCACGCCGCATTGCTCTGCCGCCTCCTGCGCATTGGCGCGCAGGCGATCGATATTGACGCGAGAAACTTGCGTGTGCCGGGTAATGACGGGACAAAGCCGGCGCACGCCCATCTCCACGGCTTTTTGCGCGACATAGTCGAGGCGCGCGTGCTTGAGCGGCGCGAAGAGGTAGTCGATATCGCCGGGATATTCTTGCGGGCGAAGCTGTTCCGCAATCCGCAGCGCCGCGCTTTTCTTTCCGACAAGCGCCAACTTCGCCGCGAATTCGCCGTTGCGGCCGTTGAACGTCAGGACGCGCGCGCCCTCGCGCAGACGCAGCACGTTGAGCAGATAATTGGCTTGCTCGGGCGCGAGTGCGATGCTTTCACCGGTCCGGAGTGCGTCCTGCACGCAAAGTCTCGGGCTGGAAAAATCTGTCCGCGCCATTTGTATATTCCGGGGATACCTGCCAATTGTGCCTCGCCTATAGCATCCCCGCGCACGGCAAACTCAATCCGGGACACAAAGGGGTAACCCGTCCGCGGCGACGCTCCCATCTTTACGCTTGCCACGGCGCCAATGTTCTGCAAATGTTCTATCGTATCGCGGAGGCGCCGCCTTACACGTCGAGGGGACGGGAGGCGGTATGGTAGCGCGCGTAGCCACTTTGGCTTTTGAGGGCGTCGAGGCGCGCCCGGTCGATGTTCAGGTGCAGATCGCCAGCGGCAATGTCGCGTTCATGATCGTCGGTCTCGGCGACAAGGCGGTCGCCGAATCGCGTGAGCGCGTGCGCTCGGCGCTGATCGCCTCAGGCCTCGCCTTGCCGGCCCGCCGCATCACGGTCAATCTCGCTCCCGCTGACATGCCCAAGGAAGGCAGCCACTACGATCTGCCGATTGCGCTGGGCGTGATGGCGGCGATCGGCGCGATTCCGGCCGACGCGCTGCAGGGCTATAGCGTCATCGGCGAACTTGCCCTCGACGGCACGATCACCGCCGTCGCCGGCGTTCTGCCTGCTGCGATGGCGGCTAACGGGCTTGGCCACGGCCTGATTTGTCCGGCCGCTTGCGGGCCCGAGGCGGCATGGGCCTCCGCCGATCTCGACATTCTGGCGCCGCGTTCGCTGATCCAGCTCGCCAATCATTTCAAGGGAACGCAGGTTCTCTCGCGCCCGGAGCCCGCCTTGCGCGCCGCCGGTCCACTCCTCCCCGACATGCGTGACATCAAGGGCCAGGAAAGCGCCAAACGCGCCCTCGAAGTCGCTGCCGCCGGCGGCCATAATCTCCTGATGAGCGGCTCCCCTGGCGCCGGCAAATCGATGCTGGCGCAGCGCCTGCCGTCGATCTTGCCGCCGCTCAATCCGCGCGAGTTGCTCGAAGTCTCGATGATCCATTCGGTAGCCGGCAATCTCGCTGGCGGTGCGCTGACTGATCGGCGCCCATTTCGCGCGCCGCATCATTCCGCCTCGATGGCGGCGCTGGTTGGCGGCGGCGTCCACGCCCGGCCGGGAGAGATTTCGCTTGCCCATCACGGCGTGTTGTTTCTCGACGAACTGCCGGAGTTTCATCCCCAAGCGCTCGACAGCCTGCGTCAGCCGATCGAGACTGGCGAAGTGGCGATTGCGCGCGCCAATCACCGCATTGTCTATCCCGCACGGTTTCAGCTCATCGCCGCAATGAATCCATGCCGCTGCGGTCATGCCAGCGAGCCGGGCTACGCTTGCAACCGCTCGCCAAACGCCCGCTGCATCGCCCAATATCAGGCGCGCTTGTCGGGCCCGCTGCTGGATCGTTTCGACCTGACGATCGATGTTCCCGCTGTCTCCGCGCACGATTTGATGCTGCCGGCGCCCGCCGAAGGCTCCGCCGAGGTCGCGGCGCGTGTCGCCGCGGCGCGCGAAATTCAGGTTGAGCGCTACCGCGCCCTCGGTCTCGCTAGAGTCGCTTCCAACGCCGCGGCGCCAGCAAGCGTCGTCGAGCAGGTCGCCGAAGCTGACGGGCCGGCCCTGAGCCTCCTGCGCGACGCTGCGGAGCGCCTGCGCATTTCGGCGCGCGGCTACCATCGCGTCCTGAAACTCGCGCGCACGCTCGCCGATCTCGACGGCGGCGGTCCCGTCGGTCGCATCCATCTTGCCGAGGCGCTTTCGTATCGCGGCGCCAGCGATCGCGCCGCCGCGGCGGCATAGGCGCTTTTGCGGCGGTAAGGTCCGCGCCGGATCGTCGATCGTTAAACTTTAGCGAAATCGGCAATAATTCTTCAACCGCGTTCTGTCACCCTCGCGAAGGGCGAGTCCTTCGGTTCGCCACGGGAATGTCGAAGCGATGGAAACCGGAGCCGTAACTTTGTTGACCGCTCACATCCTGGCGCTCCAGGCGGCGCCTTTTCTCGCCCTCGCCCTGGCCCTGGCGCTTGGCCTTGCGCATTTGCATCGCCGCGCCGAGGAGCGCGCCGCGAGAACGGAAATTACCAACGAAAAGCTGCGCGACGAGCTCTGGCGCCTGAAGGAAGCGGCGGCGGCGCGCGAAAAGGCCGAGGCGGCGAGCGAGGCCAAATCGCGCTTTCTCGCAACCATCAGCCACGAAATCCGCACGCCGCTCAGCGGCATCATGGGCATGGCCGACTTGCTGCGCGACGCCGGTCTCGATCCAGAAAACGCCAGCTATGTCGACGCTATCAGGCGGTCGGGCGCCGCACTGGCGAGTTTGATCGAGCAGATTCTCGACTTCTCAAGGATCGAGGCGGGGCGGCTCGAACTTGCCAGCGATCGCTTCGATCTGCATCAACTGGTCGAGAGTACGGTCGAACTTCTAGCGCCTCGAGCGCAAAGCAAGGACCTGGAGATCGCCGCGTCGATCGCCGCCGAAGTGCCGCGCGTTGTGATGGGCGATAGTCTCCGCTTGCGCCAGGTGTTGATGAATCTGGCTGGCAATGCGGTCAAATTCACCGAGACGGGCGGTATCGGCGTCAACGTTGCGCGCAATCAGGATGGCGCGATCGCGTTCAGGGTCATCGACACCGGCCCCGGCGTGCCGCCGGATCGGCGCGAGATCATCTTTGAGGATTTCGAGCAGGGCGACGGATCCAATTCGCGCCATCACGAGGGAACCGGTCTCGGGCTGGCGATCTCGCGTCGCATTGTCTCGTTGATGGGCGGAGCGCTGATGCTCGCCGACAATCCCGGCGGCGGGTCGGTGTTTTCCTTCGCGATCGCCTTGCCGGATGCAAGCTCTGCCGCGCAGGACGCCCAAGCCGACGCTGCCGCGCCCAAGTTGACCGGACGCCGCGCGTTGATCATCGCCCATTCCCCGTTCGAGGCGCCCGCGCTTGCGGCGCGGCTGGAAGAGGCAGGAGCCGATGTGGCGCGCGCCGAAGGCCTCGACGAGGGCCTTGCCGCGCTTGCCGCCGGCCCGCAACCCGATCTGGTCATCGTCGACTGCGCGCTTGGCGTCGAGGCGACCAACCGGCTGGCGTTGGCCGCCAGGGCCGCGGGAGCGCCAAAGAGCCTGGTGCTGTTTTCGCCGTTCGAGCGGCGCGCTTTCGGCCAGACGGCGTTGCGCGGTTTTGACGGTTGGCTTGTCAAACCGGTGCGGGCGCGTTCCTTGTTCGAGCGCCTTGCCGGGGAATTTCCCGGCGCGGCGACCGAGCCGGCTCCGACGGTCAACGCCGCGCGCCGCGGCACGCTTCGGGCGCTGCTGGCGGAAGACAACGATATCAACGCGGTCATCGCCAACAAGGCGCTGCGCCGTCTCGGTTTTGAGGTCACCCGAGCCAATGACGGTGTCGCGGCGGCGCGTCTGGGCAGCTCGGCGGCGTGCGGCGAGGCGCCGCATTTCGATGTGATCCTGATGGACGTCAAAATGCCCGGTCTCGACGGATGCGAGGCGGCGCGCAGCATCAGACGGGTGGAACGCGAAGTCGGCGCGCCTGCGACACCGATCATCGCCCTCACGGCCAACGCGATGGACGACGATCGCCGGGCGTGCATCACCGCCGGCATCGACGAATTTCTGACAAAACCGGTCGATCTCCAGCGGCTCGCCGAAACCATCGAAAACCTGATCAATCCGCCGATGCCGAATAAGGCGCTGCAGAAAGCTGATTTGTCATAATCGTTTACAACAAGGATGCTCTGGATTCTCCCGTTATGGCGAATCAGGAGCCTCCATGTCCTTGCGGATCATTTCGTTGTCGGGCGAGACGCCCGGGCTTGGCACTCGCTGTATCCGTGACCTCACGGGTCTCAGCCCGAGTCTCGGCGTTTCGGGATCGCTGGAAGCCCGGTTGGCAACTACAAAGCGCGAAATCCGCCAGGCGCAAAAACTGCGTTACAGGGTCTTTCTCGAGAACAGCGCGGCCGCGCCAGACGCGACGGCCCGTCTGATCAAGCGCGATGTATGCCGGTTCGATCGCGTCTGCGATCATCTCATCGTTCTGGATCACGCGGTCCGCGATGCTCGCGGGCGGCCGAAACTCGTTGGCGCATATCGTTTGCTCCGGCAGGACGTGGCTCAGGCGAATTTTGGTTTCTACAGCGCCGCGGAGTTCGATCTGGCGCCTCTGCTCGATCGCCATGGGGACAAGAATTTCCTTGAGCTTGGCCGCTCTTGCGTTGCTCCTGATTATCGCGGCAAGCGCGCGCTCGATCTGCTGTGGCGCGGCATTTGGACCTATGTGAGCTATCACCAGATCGATGCGCTGTTTGGTTGCGCCAGCTTTGCGGGGACAGATCCGTTCGCGCATGGCGCCGCGCTAGCGTTTCTGCAAGGCCGCGCGCCCGCTCGACCAGAATGGACAGCCCGCGCGGCGCCGGGGCGTGGCGTCGACATCGCGGCCATTGCTTGCGCGCCTGTCGAGCCTCGCGCCGCGATACGCGCGTTGCCGCCGTTGGTTAAGGGCTACTGGCGCGTTGGCGCCCAGTTCGGCGGCGATGCCGTTGTCGACGCGGCTTTCGGCACAACCGACGTTTTCGTCATCATGCCGGTTGCCGAAATCGACAAGCGGTATATCCAGTATTTTGCCGACGATCGCGAGTTTGCGCCTTTGGCGGCGTGACGGACAAAACGCCATTCCCCTTCGCGGTAAAATCGTTTATGCACCGACATGCCGCGTCGGTCGGCCCATTGCGCACCCGTAGCTCAGCTGGATAGAGCGCTGCCCTCCGAAGGCAGAGGCCGCAGGTTCGAATCCTGCCGGGTGCGCCAATCATTGCAATCTTTTATGTGTGCGCTCGGGCGTACCCAGGGTCTGAAAGGCGCGGTCCGCGCGAGGGCGTTGACACAAATGCTCGGATCCCGCGAAGCTTATGCGAAATGCTTCACGAAGTCAGCGCAATCCCCGGCGACAGATCGGAGAGATAGACTATCGAGATATATATATTGGCGTGACGCGTGTGGTCCAATTGTGCACGGCCGTTCTACTTTTCTTTCAATTTTGTTCGTACGCCGGGGTGCGATTGTTGGCTGGGAGCAACGCTCGTGCGTCGAGCCTCAATCTCGTGCGGTACGAAGTGCCTCGGACGACGCCTGGGCGTCCGAAGCCTCGATTTTACATCTTGGGCGCCGAGAATACCCAAAGCGCCATAATAAGAGAGCCGAATGCGCAAAGCGTGAATAGTGCGTCAATGACCATCGCCATTGCGATGAATGCGCTCGCCGGGGCCGGGTTACAATGTCTTGCACGTCCGCGCCCGCGCGCGTCGCCGCGAAGCTTCCGATCACGCTGATCATCGCGGCGAGCGCTTCTAGAGCGCCGGAAAGCGGCTGCCGATAAATCTCAAGTCGAAGTTGACAAAAAGACTCATGAGTGGCTGGTCTTTGATCTGTTTCCCGAGCGGCCGGGCCGAGCCGTCAGCCCGCCCGCCCAGGCCGCCGTTCCTAATATGTACCGCATGAGCCGCGAAATCGCGTTGAAATGCGGCGAGGTCGTTCATGATCGCACGCAGACTTGCGCACGCATCGCCACTCCCGGCGCGAATGGCGTTGGTAGCCATCTAAATCGCCTCATGACGAAAAACAAGAAAACGCCGCGTATGCAGTTGCGCTTACGCGGGAAGGCCAGCGACTTCATTTTTTCTTGATGGTGTTCCGGACCGCATCTTTTGCGCCCCCGGCGGCATTTTGCAATTTGCCTGCCGTTTTTTCGGCCTGGCCATCGACCTCGGTTTTCTTACCGCCGAGAACTTTCCCTGCTGCTTGCTTGATCGTCCCTGCCACCGTCTTCGCGGCGCCTTCAATGCGATTTTTGTCCATAGAGTCGAGCTCCTAATTGCTGAGGACCATTCGAGTGGTTCTGGAGCCGCCGCCGTCATTCCAATGGCGTCGGTTCAGGGATGATTACGATGAACAGATCAGTCAGCGTTAGACTCGGAAACTACTTAGGCGCGAGCGATCTATCCACATCGATATGCAAGAATCACGGTGGCAATCCGACGTTTTTGTGATCATCTCGCCCTGGTCTCTGTGGCGATGGCGCCAACCTCCTCGTGCCCATGGAGGCTGGCAACACTGCGTCGTCGCAAGATGCGATCACAACGTCCGGCTCGCCGTCTCTGTCGCTGCTGACGCAATGAGTAGTTTCCGAACCTAGGCGTCGGTGCACTTGCTGGCTAGCCTCGAGTCTCTCATCGTAGCCGCTTCGCGACAACGATGTTCGCGAACAGGGAGACTTTCAAATGGCGAACAAACCTAAGCAACCGCCCGCCGAGAAGCCACATGTCATCGCCCATCCTGGTATGATGGGGGACGGCACGGAAGAGCAGAATCTCAACGAGGCCGGTAATCCGGCGGCGCGGATAAAGAAAGACGAAGTTGACACCGCGTTCAAGAAGGCGCCTCCGAGAAAGCGTTGATCGCGCCCATCTTTGGCGGCCGGCAGAACTCGATGGCGCCGCGCTTGCCGCCCGATACCAGAAGCCGTATGTGGCCGGGCGGCGAGGGAGCGGCGACACCTGATGTGCACGACCCGCCGGGAGCGACGCGTAAGCCCTGTTCGAGAGAATGAATTGCTGCGGAACCGATCACAAGTCTCCCCGCCTTCTGCATGATAGCGAGCAAGCGTCCGTGATGTGACGACGCCCAACGGAACACATCATCTCGTTTGCCACGGCGAGGAACGCTTTGAGATCATAGAATTTCTAGGCGGCTGGCCTTTTTCCGTGGCGCATGGTGCGCAGCCCGGCCCCCCGAAGTCGGCTTGACCGAGATACTGTGGTTAACGGAGACGAGACATGGCCGACGTCCCTGATCTTCTGATTGCAACCGACAAAGTCTGTTTCGTCGCCTTCAAGGCGCGTCAGTTCGATCTCGGACGTCTCGCCTTCCAACGCGGCGAGGCAATCGGCCTCCAGGAGTGCACGGTGGATATCGAATACGAGAAGCTGGCGCGTGCGAGGAAGCTCGGGGCGGAAATGGTAGTGAATGCCAAATCCAAAAGGGCGGTCGAGGCGGTGAGACGCGGCGCGCGTGACGTGCTGATATCCGCGCCGTCGCTAGGCGCTTTCAAGCAACGCATTTGCATGGCCCGCAAGCGAGGCTCCTGCGTGCGGTTCGCCTTACCTCCGGCGATTTCCGTGCGCCGATGTTCGATGTCGTCGCCAATTGCGTCATCCTCCGGGGGCCTTTGTCGGTACACACGAGGACATAACGGAAGCACGACCCTTCGCCGCATAAGGCAAGGACAAGGCCGACACCGAGTTGCAGGCGTTGTCGGCGATCAACTTCGTGTGGGACCGCTTAGGGCTCGGGGCGGTTAACTCCCGGGTGGCGTTCAATTTCGCACCCGCTTGAGTTATCGCCGAGGTTGCAGCAAATTTCATTGATTGAGAAAAGGAACTCGACCATGACACAATTGAATGCCGCCAAATCCGGCTCCTTCAAGATCGGAGGCGATATTGCCGTCAACCGCCTCGGTTTTGGCTCAATGCGCATCACTGGGGAGGGAATCTGGGATGAGCCTGCCGATCGCGGCGAATGCCTGCGCACTCTGGAGCATTTGCCTGAGCTTGGCGTGAATTTCATCGACACCGCCGATTCCTATGGGCCAGACGTTTCCGAGCATCTGATCCGCGAGGCGCTCCATCCCTATGGCAACCTGCTCATTGCCACCAAAGGGGGGCTGGTGCGCACCGGGCCAGGAAAATGGCATCCGGTGGGGCGGCCGGAATATCTGCGCTAACAGGCACTTATGAGCCTGCGTTTTCTGGATCTCGAGCAAGTCGGTCTGTGGCAATTGCACCGCATCGATCCGAATGTTCCGCGCGACGAACAGTTCGGGGCCATCAAGTCGCTGTTGGACGATGGCTTGATCCGCCATGCCGGGCTAAGAGCCTGACCGAAAATTCATTGACCGGCCTCGTGGCGTCTGAATCCTTGGGTTTGCAACAACACCGAGGAGATTCGCGATGCCATGGAACGA
>JAYUFK010000322.1:0-9421 GCA_043739325.1 Methylocapsa sp.
AAAACTCTGGAAACCAGTAGAATCAATGTCGTGCGCCGCAGCAAGCAAAACACGTACCGGACAGTCGTGGGACAAGCCCGGGCAAGACGGCGGTAGGAGTAAGTTTCTTCAGTCCCGCTTCACACCCTCAACGGCATCAGCACATACAACGCCGCGGCGCCGTCGCGATCCTGTATAATCGTTGGCGAGCCGGGGTCGGAGAGTTTGAGCAGCGCGGTATCGCTGGCGAGCTGGTTGGTGATGTCGAGGAGATAGCGCGCGTTGAAGCCGATCTCGATCGGCGTCGAATCGTAGTCGACCTCGATCTCCTCGCTCGCCGAGCCGGAATCGGGATTGTTCACCGAGAGCGTCATGCGGCCATCGGCGACCGACAGTTTGATCGCCCGGCCGCGTTCCGACGAAATCGTCGAGACGCGATCGACCGCGCGCGAAAACGCTTCCTTCTCGACGATGAGACGCTTGTCGTTATTGGCGGGAATGACGCGGCCGTAGTCGGGGAAAGTGCCGTCGATCAGCTTGGTCGTCAGCACCGTCTCGCCGAAGGTGAAACGCGCCTTGATCGCCGACAGTTCGACGACGACTTCCTGGCCGAGGTCCTCGAGCAGCTTTTGCACTTCGTTGACGGCTTTACGCGGCACGATCACGCCGGGCATGCCAACGGAACCCTTGGGCGCCGGCATTTGCACGCGCGCCAGACGGTGGCCGTCGGTCGCGACCGCGCGCAGCATCGGCGCGCCATCGACTTCGCTGACGTGGAGATAAATGCCGTTGAGGTAGTAGCGCGTCTCTTCCGTGGATATCGCGAATTGCGAATTGTCGATCAGCTTCTTCAGATCGCCGGCCGACAGCGCGAAACGATGCGACAGATCCCCTGTCGTGAGGTCAGGGAAGTCGGAAGCGGGCAGGCATTGCAGGAAGAAACGCGAGCGGCCGGAGCGCAGCAGCAACTGCCCGGCCTCGCCGGTCATTTCCAGGCTGACCTGCGCGCCCTCGGGCAATTTGCGGATGATGTCGAACAGGATATGCGCCGCGACGGTGGTGGCGCCTTCCTGCGCCACATCGGCGGGGGCGCTTTCGGTCGCTTCGAGTTCGAGATCGGTGGCCTTCAGCGTCAGGGCGCGCTCCCGCGCGTCAATCAACACGTTGGAGAGAATCGGGATCGTATTGCGGCGCTCGACAATGCGATGCACATGGCCCAAGGCCTTGAGCAGCGCGGTACGCTCCAACGTCACTTTCATCGATCTATCCCGTCCTATGACACAACTCCGCTCGCGCGGGGGCGAACCTTGCCAAGGCGGCGGGGGCTTCGCAAGGCCGCGGCGGCGACAATCGGCAAGTTTTGCCCATTAATCCGATGCATTGCCGCAAGCCGCCCGCAACCTTAACCGGCCCTTAAATCGCCGCGTTTAGGCTGGATCGGAGTAACCGGCTGATCGTCTGGACCCGTCCGGAGGCTGCCGGCAAGCGGGAAGCGTGCCAATGTTCGGTTTGGGCGGCGGGGGAAAACGGGAGCGGATCGAGCCGCGTCTCGACGATTCCCGTCGCGGCCGGGCCGCCGCCGATCTGCGCGCCGACCCGGAAGACCGGCCGGGGCGTCCCAAAAAGCCGGGCCGCCGCGCCAAATCCAGCTCGGGCGGGTCTTCAGGCTCCGCGCGCCGGGGCGGCAAGCCGGGGCGCTCGCTATTTCGCCAATTGCTCTATTGGGGCTTCGTGCTCGGCGTCTGGGGCGCGGTCGCGATGGTCGGCCTGTTCTTCTATTACGCCAGCCAATTGCCGCCGATCGATCAGCTCGCGGTGCCAAAGCGGCCGCCCAATATCGCCATTCTCGCCGACGACGGCGCATTGATCGCCAACCGCGGCGACACCGGCGGCGCGGCGGTGCATCTGAGCGATCTGCCGCCCTACCTGCCCAAGGCTTTCGTCGCGATCGAAGACCGGCGCTTCTACGGGCACTTCGGCATCGACCCGATCGGCATTTCCAGAGCCATCTTTCGCGACGTCACCGGCCATCGCGGCATGGAGGGCGGCTCGACACTGACCCAGCAGCTCGCCAAGAACCTGTTCCTGACGCAGGAGCGCACGCTTTCGCGAAAAATTCAGGAAGCGATTCTGGCGTTGTGGCTGGAGCGCAAATATTCCAAGGACCAGATTCTCGAATTGTATCTGAACCGCGTCTACTTCGGCTCGGGCGCCTATGGCGTCGAGGCGGCGTCGCAGAAATATTTCGGCAAGAGCGCCAAGTTCGTCAATCTGTCCGAGGCGGCGGTGCTGGCCGGGCTGATGCGTTCGCCCACCAAGCTCGCGCCCAACCACAATCTGCAAGCCGCCAACGCCCGCGGCGCGCAGGTCATCACGGCGATGGCGGAGCAGGGCCACATCACCGAAGCGATGGCGAAGCTGGCGCTGTCGAACCCGGCCAAACTGGCGCGTGCGAAAGGCGCCGGCTCGGCCAACTACGCCGCCGACTATGTCATGGACATGCTCGACGACACGGTCGGCGCGATCGACGAAGACATTGTCGTGACGACAACGCTTGATGAGAAGATGCAGGCCAGCGCCGAACGCGCATTGACCGACGAGCTCAACGCCAAGGGCGACAAATACGGCGTCGAGCAGGGCGCGCTCGTGGCGCTCGATCCTAACGGCGCGGTGAAGGCGCTGGTGGGCGGGCGCGATTATGCCGACAGCCAGTTCAACCGCGCGGTGTCCGCCAAGCGCCAGCCCGGCTCGGCGTTCAAGCCGTTCGTCTATCTCAGCGCGCTGGAGAAGGGGCTGACGCCCGATACGGTGCGCGACGATGCGCCGATCACGGTTAGGGGATGGAACCCGGAAAACTATTCGCGTGAATATTTCGGGCCGGTGACGTTGACCAAGGCGCTGTCGCTCTCGCTCAACACCGTCGCGGTGCGGCTTGGCCAGGAAGTCGGCCCCAAGACCATCGTGCGCACCGCGCATCGTCTGGGCATCAGTTCGGATCTCGAACCCAACGCCTCCATCGCGCTGGGCACATCGGAAGTCTCGCCGCTTGAACTGGTCGCCGCTTACGCCGCGTTCGCCAACGGCGGCATCGGCGTGCAGCCGCATGTGATCTCGCGCGTGCGCACCGCCAACGGCAAGCAGCTCTACGCGCGCAAGAACGCCAGCTTCGGGCGCGTCATCGAACCGCAATATGTCGCGATGATGAACAGCATGATGGAGGAGACGCTGCTCACCGGCACCGCGCATAAGGCGGAATTGCCGGGCTGGCAGGCGGCGGGCAAGACCGGCACCAGCCAGGAATGGCGCGACGCGTGGTTCGTCGGCTACACCTCCTATCTCGTCACCGGCGTCTGGCTCGGCAATGACGATTCGACGCCGACGAAAAAGGTTTCGGGCGGCAATCTGCCGGTGGAGATCTGGACCCGGTTCATGAAGGCGGCGCATCAGGGCGTGCCGGTCGCGGCACTGCCCTCGGGCGTCTGGCGCAACGCCGATGCGCCCGCGCCCGAGAACGCGCCGCCAATCGCGCCGCCCGATCCGCCCGCCGGGATACCCGATATTGCCGGGCCGCCGTTGACGATCAACAAGGGCGGCGAAGCGGCGCAAAGGGCGCCGATCAAACGCGCCATCGATCCCGCCAGCGCGCGCGGCGACGCACCGCTGCCGCCCGCATCGATCCCCTATGCGGAACCCGCCAAGCCGGCGTCAGCGCGCGACAGGAGCCTGCTGGGCAAGTTGTTCGGGGCGACCTGAAGGTCTCCGGCGCGCGTGAACCTGTCCGGGCAGCCGCGTTAGCCGACGTTTAACCAAGCGGAATGCAAATCCCGATACCAGCGGTTTCGCGCAATCAAATTAACTCGTCCGCAACAGAGGGGCCGTAAATTCCTCGTATTCCAACGGGCAAGCAATTCCGCTCCCGAGGGAAACGGAAAATCTGGAGCAGGAGCAAACAATGATCAAGTCCCTCAAGAACTTCGTCGCCAACGAGTCCGGCGCGACCGCCATCGAATACGCCCTCATCGCCTCGCTGATCGCCGTTGCGATTATCGCCAGCTTGCAGGCCGTTACGGTCAAGCTGAACGCCGTGTTCTCGGAAGTTTCCAGCGCCCTGAAATAAGATTTTCGGGTCAATTATCCAAACGCGGCGCGCCGGCAGGGCCAAGTCCCTGCCGGCGCGTTGTCGTTACAGGCTGCTGTTGCGCAGTAACCAGAAATCAATTGCTTGCCGTTAGGTTCGCATCAGAAGTCGTCTAACCCGCTTTCTCAAACTTTTCAGGCAGGCCATGGTTGCGAATCCCCTCGTCCTCGCGATCCTGATGTTTTTCCCGTTGTTAATGGCGCTGTCGGCGTCATCAGATCTTTTCACGATGACGATCCCGAACCGGATTTGCGCCGCGCTGGTCGTCGGCTATTTCGTTCTCGCCATCGCGCTCCACCTTCCGCTGAAGACCGTGGGCGTCAACGTCGCCTGTGCGCTGGGCGTGTTGGTGCTCACATTCGCGATGTTTTCGCGCGGCTGGATTGGCGGGGGCGACGCCAAGCTCGCCGCGTCCACGGCTTTGTGGATTGGCTGGTCGCTGCTGCTCGACTACGGCCTGGTGGCTTCGCTGTTCGGCGGCGTGCTGACTTTTTCAATTATATTTGGCCGCAAGCTGACGCTGCCGTCGTGGTTGGCGCGCTTCGAGTGGCTGGCGCGGCTCCACCATCCCAAGAGCGGAGTTCCCTACGGCATCGCCTTGGCGGCGGCGGGACTGTTCGTTTATCCGCAAACCCAGATCTGGCAGGCCGCCGCCGGCCTTTGATCGCTCGGCCCCGGGGAGCAAGATCGCCGCTCGACGCGATCGGGCTGCCGTAGCGGCTTCCAGCGCTTGCCGCTGATTTGCCGGCATTGCCGGCCCGGCCGACACGCAAAAAAATAAATTCGGATTTGGCCCGAGTTTCTTTTCGTAAACAACGATTGGATACGCCTGATTAACCGTAATTTGACGATTGGCTGCTCATATACCCCTGCGTTGCGCGACATAGTGCGATGAGGGTGCTGTCCGATGAACAGAGTTCAAATAGCCGTCCTGGGTGTCACGATCCTCGCTTTTGGCGGGGCTTACATGTTGTTCAATGCGGGGTCCAACGTTCCGCAGATCGTTCAGGTCGCGGCGAAGACCGATACCGATGATGTCATGGTCGCCAAGGCCGACATCGCGATGGGCACGCAGATCGCGGAAACCGACTACGCCTGGCAGCCCTGGCCGAAAGCCGCGATTTCGGAACTGATGATCAAGAAGTCCGAAGGCGAAAAGGCGATCGAAGACGTCAAGGGTTCGGTGACGCGCGCGTCCTTCCTGCGCGGCGAGCCGATGCGTCGCGACAAGCTCATCAAAGGTCCCAATTCCGGCTATCTCTCCGCTGTCCTTCCAACGGGCGCGCGCGCGGTGGCGATCAACATCGATCAGGGAGGCGGCACGACAGCTGGCGGCTTCGTCTTGCCGAACGATCGCGTCGATGTGATTCGCGTCTTCCGGGACGCCGACGAAAGCAGGATCAAGGGCGGCGACGTCATGGGCGTCCAGACGATCCTGAGCAATGTGCGCGTGCTGGCCATCGGTCAAAACGTCGAGGAGCAGAACGGCAAGAAAGTCGTGGTCGGCGCCAACGCAACGCTCGAACTCAACCAGGACCAGTCCGAAATGATCGTGCTCGCGGAGAAGTCGGCGGGTGGCACACTCCATCTTACGCTTCGCAGCTTGCTCGACGATGGCGGCAAGACCGTTTCGATCGGCGATCTCGACGGCGGCAAGGCCGGCGGCCTGACGATCGTGCGCTATGGCGCCCCGCAGCAGGCTTCCCGATGAAACCGCAACGCCCTTCCATCCCATCCCGTGAAAAAGAGGCCCTGTCGATGAAAACCCGCCGCAACTTGCGCCTGGCGTCCGTGACAGCCGGTGTTCTGGGCATCCTTCTCGCCGCAGCGCCGTCGTTGGTTTTGCCGGCGTTCGGCGCCGAGCCTACGACCGTCGCCGAAAAAGGCGCACCCGTGGCGCGCAACATTCAGCTCGGCGTCGGCAAATCGATGATCGTCGATCTTCCGGCCGACGCGCTCGAAGTCTACGTCGGCGAACCGAAGGTCGCCAATGCGATCGTCCGGTCCTCGCGCCGCATCTATATTTCCGCTCTCTCCAATGGTCAGACCAGCATTTTCGCCCTCGGTAAGGATGGCCGGCAAATCGCCGCGCTGCAGGTCACTGTCGGCCGCGACGTCGCGGTCCTGAAAGAGCTGTTCCGCACCGCGATTCCCGGCAATGACATCCAGGTCAATACGGTCGCCGACCGAATCGTTTTGACAGGCTCGGTGGCCTCGGCCGGCGAAGCGCAAAAAGCCATCGATATCGCCAGCGGCTTCCTCGACACGGCGGATTCCTCGAACGGCGGCGCCGGCACGACGATCAATGTCGGCAAAGGCACCAACGGCAGCGATGCGCGCGGTTCGGTCATCAACTCGATGATAATCCGCGGTCTCGATCAAGTCTCGCTACGCGTCACGATCAGCGAAGTCCACCGCGATATCATCAAGCAGCTCGGCATCAGCACGTCGGGCACGAGCCCCAATGGCAACAACTTTCAAAACATCAATCCCTTCGCCATCAACGGCACGATCGGCAATACCGCGGCAAACGTCGGCTGGGCCCTGGCTGGCGGCCGCAGCCTCAGCGCCACGCTTCAAGCGTTCGAACGCGAGGGCGTCGCTCGCACGCTTGCCGAACCGACCGTCACGGCTGTCTCCGGCGAAAGCGCCAAGTTCCTCGCTGGCGGCACGATCCCAATACCTTCAAGCGAAAACTGCAACAACAACAACGTCTGCATCATCGGCTATGTTCAACAGCCGTATGGCGTGACGCTGAACTTCACTCCTGTCGTGCTGTCGCAGGGACGCATCCAGCTCCACATCGCCACCGAAGTGACGGACATCGATGAATCCAAGCAGATAACCCTGCTCAATATTTCGGTTCCCGGCTTCCGGACGCGTAAAAACGAAACGACGGTAGAACTGCCTTCCGGCGGATCGATCGTTTCGGCTGGCCTGATCTCGACGCAGACGCAACAGGCGATCAACGGCGTGCCCGGCCTGATGAATCTGCCGGTGCTTGGAACGCTGTTCCGCTCGCGTGATTTCACCCGCAACGAGACGGAACTGCTGATCATCGTGACACCCTACATCGTCCACGCGGTCGATCCGCACGACGTCGTCAAGCCCGATGCCAATTTCGCCGAAGCGAGCGATCCGCAAGCGTGGTTCCTTGGTCGTATGAACCGGATCTATTCGACCGCCGGCAACCTGCAGCGTCCGCCGAGCTACGTCGGCCACGTCGGGTTTATCAACGATTGACAAGTTGGTCCTACAATTCAAGCCGCGACACCCTTAAGAGAGAAACAGTCATGCCCCTCAAGCGCGCACACTTGATGCTGAAAGCCCGAGAATTCCGCTTGTTATGGCTCGCAGGCGCCGCGGCGATTGGGCTGGCGGGATGCGGAACGGACTACGCGTCGACCTCGACCGTCATGCCGCCCGACTACCGATTGCGCCATCCGATCGTTCTCGCCCAGGCGCCGACCAAGCTGGACGTGTTTCCGGCTGGACAGGGCGGCCTCGATGCCTCGACAGTTGCGAGCGTGCGGGCTTTCGCCGAGCGTTACAATTCCAAGGGAGCCAGCCGGCTGACGATCCTGACGCCAGCGGGTTCGCGCTACGCCAGTCATGCGGCGGTCGATCAAATCCGCCGGGTGCTCGCCGCCTCTGGCGTTCGCGGCGATGTCGCGATCGGCTCCTATCACGTCGACAATTCCGCGCTGGCCGCGCCGATCCGGCTCAGCTTTCAGGGACTGAAGGCGATCGTGCCCTCGCAATGCGGACAATGGCCCGCGGACTTGGCCTCTGGCAGTTCGCTCCAGACCTGGAAGAACGAGCCCTACTATAATTTTGGCTGCGCGACGCAAACGATGCTCGCCGCGCAAGTCGACGACCCCCGCGATTTCGCCGTCGCCGAGGCGCTTGGTCCGTCGGATCAGCAGATGCGTCTGCGCGCCATCGGCAATGTCCGTCAGGGCATCGATCCGGGCACGAACTGGAAGATTCAAAGCTCGGTCATTGGCGCAGTCGCCGGGAGCAATTGACGATGACAACGCAAGTTGAAAGCGAAGCTGGCGGCCACTCGGCCAAGGAAGCCATACCACCCGGCGCCCATATCAATCCTGTTCCGCGAGTATCCATCCAGGCGTTTTGCGAAACGCCGGATGTCGCGGCCGCGGTGCAGGCGGCGATCAGCGATCGGCGCATGAGCAAGGCGCATGTCAAACTGCATATGGGCGGCGCCCCGGCGGCGCTTGAAGCTTATCGCAGCTCGCCGACGCCCAATGTGATTGTGCTGGAAGCGACCGCCGACCGCAACGGCTTGATCGAACACCTCGACGAGCTCTCGCAGTTCTGCGACGCTGGCACGAAAGTGGTTATCCTCGGCAAGGTCAACGACATCATTCTCTACCGCCAATTGATGTTGCGCGGCGTCAGCGAATATCTCGTCGCGCCGTTCGGCGTCATGGACTTCGTCCAGTCGATCTCGCATCTGTTCAATGCCCCCGGTTCCAAGCCGGTCGGCCGCGTGGTCGCGGTTGTCGGCGCCAAGGGCGGCGTCGGCGCTTCGACGATCGCGCACAACGTCGCGTGGTCGATCGCCACCAATCTTGAAATGGCGACGATCATCGCCGATCTCGACCTTGGTTTTGGCACAGCTGGTCTCGACTACAATCAGGACCCGCCGCAAGGCGTCGCCGAGGCGGTGTTTGCGCCCGATCGCGTCGACGCCAATCTCGTCGATCGCTTGTTGTCGAAATGCAGCGATAATCTCAGCCTGCTCGCCGCGCCAGCGACGCTCGACCGGCTCTATGATTTCCCCGAAACGGCGTTCGATTCCATCATCGACGTGCTGCGGGCCTCGACGCCGTGCATCGTGCTCGACATTCCGCACTGCTGGAATGCCTGGACGCGCCGCATGCTCATCGGAGCCGACGACGTTATTGTCGTCGCGGCGCCCGACCTCGCCAATCTGCGCAACGCCAAGAATCTTCTCGACAACATTCGCAACGCCCGGCCCAACGATCACCAGCCCAAGCTGGTTCTCAATGGCGTCGGTCTGGCGAAGCGTCCGGAGATCTCGATCGCCGACTTCACCAAGACTGTCGAGCTCGAGCCGATCGCGATCATTCCAAGCGACGCGAAATTGTTTGGGTCAGCCGCGAACAATGGCCAGATGGTCGCCGAAGTCGATGCGAGCAGCAAAATAGCGGAGACTTTCAGCGAGCTTGCCCGCATCGTGACCGGTCGCGCCGAGTTCAAGCGGCAAAAGCGCGGCGGGCTGCTGGATCCGCTGATGGCCAGGTTCGGACGCAAGCG
>JAYUFK010000323.1:0-3403 GCA_043739325.1 Methylocapsa sp.
GTGAACGAGTAACATTGGTCGCCTCCAGGTTGAGTGGATTTTGCAACCTCAGTCTGCTCCCAGGACTGGCCGCTATCCACTCCCCCATGGAATCTTGAGGTGGCCCGCAGGGCCGGATGAGGGGACGTCGGCGTCTTTGTCGCGCCCTCACCCCAAACCTCTCCCGCAAGCGGAAGATGGGGCTTTGTGCGCCACTCTCGATCACACCCCCTCAGCGCCGCCATCGGCGCGCGAGTCGTGTGCGGCCTGGATTGCGCCCTTGACGCTGCGCGCCAGCATCCCCGCATGGCCAAATTCATCCTGGTGACGCGCTTCGCGGCGCTCGACGACATGGCCGGCTTTTTCCAGCGCGCGGGCGACAGAATCGTCGAAGCCGGCTTCCAGTTTGACGCTGGCGCTGGGCGCGCCCCATGAGCGGCCGAACATGCAACGCGGCGCCGCCAGCGCGTGCAAGGGATTTTGGCCCGCAAGATAGCGCGTCAGAATCTGCGCCTGGAATTGCGGCTGGCCGTCGCCGCCCATCGAGCCGTACGAAACAATGCGGCCATCGTCGAAAACCGCCAGCGGCGGGTTCAGCGTGTGAAAGGGACGCCGCCCCGGCTGCAACGGATTGAGCGCGCGAGGATCGAGCGAGAACGAAACGCCGCGGTTTTGCATGAGAATCCCGGTGCGCGGCAGCACGCAGCCCGAGCCGAATTCCCAATAGACCGATTGAATAAACGAAACCGCGCGACCCTGCGCATCGATTGCGCCCATCCAGATTGTATCGCCTTTTTCCTGCGCGAGCGGCCATGACGCCGCGCGCGCCTTGTCGATCTTTGCGGCCTCGCTATCGAGCGCCGCGGGCGTGAGGAACTCGGCGAAATCGTGCAACGATCGGTCGTAGTCGGTGCAGACGGAATCGCGGATCGCGACGGCGCGCTTTGTCGCCTCGATCAGCCCGTGCGCATGGGCGAAGCCTTCGACATTGCCGATGCCGAGCCGCTCGTAGACGCCAAGAAGGATCAGCGACGCCAGCCCTTGCGTCGGCGCCGGCGTATTGTAGAGCGTCGCTTTCCCCAGCCGCATCGACAGCGGCGGGCGCCAGCGCGCTTCGTAGCGCTTCAAATCGCCGCGCGTCACCGGCGAGCCGATGCGATCGAGATCGCCGGCGATTTCGCGCGCCACGTCGCCGCGATAAAAATCGTCAAGCCCGGCATGCGCGAGCTGGCCGAGCGTTTCGCCAAGCACGCTCGCCGTGCGCATCGCCCCCGCCTTGGCCGGCTTGCCGTCGATCAGATAGGCTTGCGCGAAGCCGGGCGCCGCGATCAGCGCGGCATCGCTCAATGGATCGAAGCGCGCTTCTGAGGCCGATACCGGATATCCCGCCAGCGCGTGGCGTATGGCGTTTTCCAGCAGGATCGAAAGCGGCAGGCGCCCACCCACAGCGCCCGACAATTCCAGCGCCAGCGACCAGCCGCCGAGTGCGCCGGGGACAGTCAGCGCCGCTTGAGAGCCGCGCGAGGGGATCGTCTCCAGTTCGAGTTTCTGGTAGCGCCCGATTGTCGCGTGTTCGCCGGCAAAGCCGCAGGCTTCGATCGCCCGCACCCGCCCATTCGGCTCGCGGATGAGCCAGAAGCCGTCGCCGCCGATCGCATTCATGTGGGGATAGATCACGGCGATCGTCGCCGCCATCGCCACCATCGCTTCGATCGCATTGCCGCCCTGGACGAGAATGTCGCGTCCGGCCTCGGACGCGAGGCGATGCGGCGCCGCGACGGCGGCATGCGAGAAAACAGGCGTATCGTTCATGCGAATTTCCGATGAAGAGAATCAGGGCGGGAAGCGCGCGACTTGCGCCGATGCGGCCTATGGTATAGTGCCGTGCGCCACCCCGAAAGCATGGAATAACCTATGACCGCGGATGCCCCCATTAATTGGACCAACGCCCTGACCCTGATCAGCGTCGCCATTCTCGTTGGCACGGAACTGATCGGCGCAGGCGCGGCGGCGGGCTGGGCGATCGGCGGCCTGTTCCAGATCGGCGACCTTTTGACCCACAGCCTCGAGGCTGTTTTCATTCTGATGGCGCTGACCGGGCTGTACTTCTTCCTGCGCGCCGCCATCCGGCACGAGCCGATCAGAGGCTGAGCGTCAATCGCCAAGCGCCTTGCGCACGGCAGGCGCCACCACGGTTCCAAGAAGCTCGATCGAGCGCATCATCAGATCGTGGGGCATCGCGCCGACGCTCATCTGCATGAGATAGCGCTGATGGCCAAAGAACTTGTGCTGGTAGAGGATTTTCTCGATCACCGCTTCGGGATCGCCGACCGCCAGCGCGCCGCGCAATCCGCACGCCGCGTCAAATTGCGCCCGGGTCATCGGCGGCCAGCCGCGCTCGCGCCCGATCCGCGCCATCGCCTCCGAGTAATGCGGAAAGCATGCGTCCCTGGCGGCGTTTGCATTGTCGGCGATGTATCCGTGGCCGTTGATGCCCACAGCCAGCTGCTTCTGATCGACTGACGCGCGCCGTGCGGCTTCATGATAAAGCTGCACGAGCGGCGCGAAGCGCTCGGGTTCACCGCCGATGATGGCGATGGCGAGCGGCAGGCCGAGCGTCGCCGCGCGCACCACCGATTGCGGCGTCCCGCCCACCGCGACCCAGACCGGCAACGGCGTTTGCAGCGCGCGGGGATAGACAGCCTGATTGGTGAGCGCCGTACGATGCTCGCCCGACCATGTGACGCGAACATTGTCGCGAATAGCCAGCAGCAGCTCGAGCTTCTCGGAAAACAGCGCGTCGTAATCGTCGAGATCGTAGCCGAACAGCGGAAACGACTCGATGAACGAACCGCGCCCCGCCATGATTTCTGCGCGCCCGTTCGAAATGAGATCGAGCGTGGCGAATTCTTGATAGACGCGCACCGGATCGTCGGAGCTCAGCACGGTGACGGCGCTGGTCAGGCGGATATTTTTGGTGCGCGCCGCCGCCGCCGCGAGCACGACAGCCGGCGCCGAGACCATGAAATCTGCGCGATGATGCTCGCCGACGCCGAAGATTTCGAGCCCGACATTGTCGGCGAGTTCGATCTCGTCGAGCAGATCGGCGAAGACTTTTGCCGTGTCGACAGGTCGTCCGCTTTTGGGATCGGTGCGGGTTTCGACAAATGTGTAGACGCCGATTTGCATGGATGGAGTCCCTGTTGGCGAACTGCGTCGTCATTGCGAGCAAAGTGAAGCAAGCCAGACTAGGGCAATTGCCGCTCCACATCGTTCACCTTCGTTTCGACGCACGGTCCCTTAGTCTGGGTTGCTTCGCTGTCGCTCGCAATGATGGTGTGGACGGCCCCACCCAAACGGCATCAAGTGCCAAAACGTGGTCGCCGGAGCGCCACAAAAGGGGAGACCGTCCGTGAAGCAGTTT
>JAYUFK010000324.1:0-9338 GCA_043739325.1 Methylocapsa sp.
GGACTCGAACCTTCACGGCTTGCACCGCTGGTACCTGAAACCAGTGCGTCTACCAATTCCGCCACCTGGGCACTGGCGGCTTCATAAGGGCGGGCGCGCGCGCTTGTCAATTGCCGGATCGCGCCAGTCAGGCGATTTCGAAAATGGCCTCGATTTCGACGCTGATGCCCCAGGGCAGCGAACTCACGCCGACAGCCGAGCGCGCGTGCCGCCCCGCCTCGCCAAACACCGCGACCAGAAGATCAGAGCAGCCGTTGATAACTTTCGGGTGGTCTTTGAAATCCGGGGAGGAATTGATCATGCCGAGCAGCTTGACGACGCGGACGACGCGGGCCAGATCGCCCAACGCCGCTTGCGCCTGAGCAAGGATCATCAGTCCCGTAATCCGCGCGTCTTCATAGGCCTGCTCGGCGCTTCGATCATCGCCGACGCGCCCGATCCGCATCGCGCCCGCGCCGTCCACCGGTCCCTGGCCGGAGATATAAAGATGCGAGCCGGAGAAGACGTAAGGCACATAGTTGGCGGCCGGAGCCATCGGCTTGGGCAGGGTGAGGCCAAGCGCGGCGAGACGGTCATACGGGGTCACGGGAGTCTCCGGTGGCGAGGTCAGTCTCATCGGCCATGAATCCGCGCTCGAATCAAGCGAAGCTTTTCTTTTGGCCCGCCCCGGGCTAGCGCTGGTGCGCCGCGACAACCCCCGGAGCCCGCCATGCCCTATTCCAACATTATCGTGGAGACCCACGGCCGCGTCGGCCTGATCCGGCTCAACCGGCCGCGAGCGCTCAACGCTCTCAACACGCCACTGATCGACGAACTCAATCTGACGCTCGCCGCGTTCGACAAAGATGACGCCATCGGCGCGATCGTTTTGACGGGGTCCGAAAAGGCCTTCGCCGCCGGGGCAGACATCAAGGAGATGCAAGCCCGCACCTTCGTCGCGGCCTATCTTGAGGATTTCATCACCAGCTGGGAAGGCGTCTCGCGGCTGCGCAAGCCGATCATCGCCGCGGTCGCGGGCTTCGCCCTGGGCGGGGGGTGCGAGCTGGCGATGATGTGCGATTTCATTCTTGCCGCCGACACCGCCAAATTCGGCCAGCCGGAGATCAAGCTCGGCGTCATCCCCGGCGCCGGCGGCACCCAGCGATTGACGCGCTTTGTCGGCAAGTCGAAAGCGATGGAGCTTTGCCTCACGGGCCGGATGATGGACGCGGCGGAAGCCGAGCGCGCCGGCCTCGTCTCGCGCGTCGTCGCCGCCGACAAACTGGTCGACGAGGCCCTGAAGGCCGCCGCAATCATCGCCGCTCAGTCGGCGCCGTCGGTGATGCTCGCCAAGGAATGCGTCAACCGCGCCTACGAAACGACGCTTGCCGAGGGCGTTCGCTTCGAGCGGCGCATATTTCACTCGCTGTTCGCGACCGAGGACCAGAAGGAAGGCATGAACGCGTTTATCGAGAAGCGAGCGGCGAAGTTCGCCAACCGGTGAACCTCCGGTTGCGCGACGGGGGCGACTCATGGCGAATTATTCAATGATTTGGCGACGAAAAAAGGACCGTTTTGAGCGCCTCTCGATCAGGCGAAGCGCCCTATGATTGTTGCCGTATTCGGGACGCCAACGGCGCTAACCTATGTTGGCTGCGCTATTGTCAAGACAATAGCGGAAAGCGTCAGCGGGCCGCACCACCAAATTGCGGCTGTTCTCACCGATGATCTAAGAAAAGCCTGGTCCGATCTGCCCGCCGACAAAAGAAAACAGATTGTGATCGTTTCCGATCTGCCCTCGTCGCCGCTGCTTGATCTGGTCCGATCAAGTCGCGCGCCAACGATCGTATTCCTCGACGAATTCGAGGAAATCGTGAACCAGCTTGTCGAGACGCGCGGCATGGCGTTGCGTTCGGCTGTCCGCCATGCAACCCAGGTATTGTGCGCCATCGATCAGGTACGCGACGAGGACGCCCTGCGCATCCTGGTCAGGGATAGCGGACACCAGCTCAAGGCGCTTATCGCCTCTTTATGCGAATTTTTCGGATTGGCGGCGGCGGCCGAAGTGACCGGCGACGTCATGACGCGGCTCGGATATGCCGCTTCAGACACGATCAGTCTGCGGGACCACATCGGAGCCAACGTCCCGCAGCCGGTCTCACCCGAATCGATCGTCGCGCGGAGCGATGGGGCCGATCGCGCCATGCTCAAGTTTATGGCAAAGCAATACGCCCAGGTCGGAACCGGAGCGCCCGTGCCGCAAATCGCTTGGCCGACAAGCATATTCCTTCAGGTCAACCCGCCGCGGGACTACCTCGAAGGCGCAACTGAACTTGTCGGTCCCGCGCGCATTCTTTCGTACGGGCCCTACCTGCATCTGCCAAAAGGGAACTGGACTGTCAGCGTCACAATCGAGGTCGCCGAGAATTTCTCAGGCAACCGCCTCCTTGTCGACGTTGCCGCAATAAGCGTGCTTGCCGCTGGAGAAACCCCGCTGCCAGTTTCTGGCGACTTCGGACTCGACCTCTCGTTTGAAATCCTTGATCCCTTCGTCGCCGTTGAAGTGCGCTGCCAAATCTTGTCCGGGGCCATTGAGGGAAAGCTCGCTTTGCGCGACGTGGTCTTTCGGCGGACTCCAAAATCGCTCGAATAGGTGTGCGCCCTGTTTGCCGGGGCCAAAGGATGCGAAGTTTCGCGGGGATCGAGGGCTCTGTTTGGTGAAGTCGTCGGCCGCTTCGTTCCTCACCCCGCCTCGTGTTAGCAATGCAGCATTGACGTTCGCCGATGAACAGGATTCGTATGCCCTTGAGAAAATCGCGCGACCCCTTCGATGTCATCGCGCTTGAAGAACTTGCTTCAAGCGATCGATACGCCCTTGAGCACGCCTGCCGTTCCCAGGTGCAACCCGTCTATCTCGGCAATTATACCGCGCTGTGCCGAACGCTCGGGCGCTACAAGTTCTATGTCGACACGCGCGACGAAGGTTTTGGATCGAACATTCTTCTCGACGGGTTCTGGGAGATGTGGCTGACGATCGCCATTGCCCGCAATCTCAAACGAGGCATGATCGCCATCGATATCGGCGCAAATTTTGGCTACTATTCCCTGCTGATGGCAGACCTCGTCGGACCCGAGGGCTTCGTCGTCGCGGTCGAACCGAACGGACACGTTGCGCCAAGACTGCGCTCGTCGCTGGCTCTCAACGGCTTTGCTCGCCGCAGCCGAGTGGTCGAGGCCGCCGCGGCAGCGAAAGACGAAGGGTCGGCGCATCTCTATTCGACAATTACCGAACCCAAGAACGCCACGATCGTCGGCGCCGATTTCATTGCCGATCCCAACATCGCCAGGATCACGACGGTGCCCAATTGGACGCCGGAGCAAATCCTGAAGGAATTTGGCCGAATTGATTTCCTAAAGATTGACGCGGAAGGCGCTGAAGAGAACATCTTAGCTGGCCTTCGGCCGCTTCTGAGCGAACATACGCCTGATCTTGTCCTGGAATTCAACACTGCGCGCTATCACAGCGCGTCAGTGTTCCTCAAGGATCTGGCGGAGTGTTACGGCCAACCACGGCTCATCGCCAACGATGGCTCGCTCGTTCCTATCAGCCACGATGAGATCTTGACGCGCCAGATGGGCGAGGACTGGTTGTTGTATTTTTCGCGACACGCGTAGACGGGCTACGTGGTATGTAACGAGTATGGCTAACCTCTTCAAGCCAGTTTGGACTTTATGTCCAATGTACCCTTGACGCCGATCGCGTCGAAATGTGCTTCCAACCATTCCTTCGCCGCCACCCTGCCGATATCGCGCAGCATCGTGAGAAAGGCCCAGCTTGTATTGCTCTTCGTATCGGCGGAAAACGCCTTCAGCTTGTCGGCCCCTTCGATGCGATGAAGGTTGGGGCGAATATAGCCTTTGCCGGACAAGGCGCCCTGATCGACAAGGCGGGTGACGAAATTGATGGCGCGAAATTCGCCCAGCATCGCCCCGTTGAAGGTGATCTCGTTGAGCCGGTTCTGGATCTCAAGGGCGGTTCTGGGCGTCGTGTCCCGCTCGATCGGATTGATCTGAACGATGATCGTGTCGTTGCAGGCGTTGTCGTAGAATAGCGGCCATAGCGGCGGATTGCCGACATAGCCGCCGTCCCAATAGGGCTCGCCGTCGATCACGACCGCCTGAAACAGCGTCGGCAAACACGCGGACGCCATCACGTGATCGGCGGTCAATTCCTCCCGGTGAAAAATCCTGCCGCGGCCGGTGTGGACATTGGTGGCCGCAATGAACAGTTTGAGATCGTCGGTGGCGCGAAGCTTATCAAAATCGACCATCTTCGCCAGATGATCGCGCAGCGGATTGAGATTGAGCGGATTGAATTCGTATGGGCTGGAGTAATGCGTCAACGCATCCATCCAGAATTTCATTGGGGCGCCGAGGCCGACAGCCGCGAACCATGAATCGAAGAGCTTGCGCTGAACCGGCGACAACGCTCCCTCCTCGCTCACCGAAAGCCAGAATCGATGCAGATACTCGCGCGCTCCGTCTCGGCCGCGCGTCACGAAACCTTCAGCGAGCACGACCGCATTCATGGCGCCTGCGCTGGCGCCGCTGATTGCCGGGATCGCGACGCGCCCATCTTCCAGAAGCGCGTCGAGCACGCCCCATGTGAAGGCTCCATGCGCGCCGCCCCCCTGCAGCGCGAGGTTGCTGGCCTTCGGCGGGACGTTCTTTTCGGCCGCCGGGCTCCCGGTCCGGGTCGACGCGCGCATCACTCTGCCGTCCAGCCGCCGTCGATTGAAAGATTGGCGCCGGTGATCTGCGAAGCCGCATCGGAGCAGAGATAGACAACCAGCGAAGCGACCTGGTCGGGAGTAACGAACTGTTTTGTCGCTTGCGCCACGAGCAAAACATCGTTGATGACCTGTTCGCGCGTCATGTTGCGCGCTTTCATCGTGTCGGGAATCTGGTTCTCAACGAGCGGCGTCCAGACATAGCCGGGCGAGATGCAATTGGCGGTGATGCCGAAGGTCGCCAGTTCAAGCGCGACCGTCTTGGTCAAGCCGGCGAGCCCGTGCTTGGCCGAGACATAGGCCGACTTGAAGGGCGAGGCGACGAGCGAATGAGCCGACGCGGTCGAAACGATGCGGCCCCATTTTTGCGCTTTCATGCCCAGCGTCGCGGCGCGAATGGCGTGAAAGGCCGCGGAGAGGTTAATAGCGATGATCGCGTCCCATTTGTCGATGGGGAAATTCTCGATCGGCGAGACAAACTGAATCCCGGCGTTGTTGACCAGAATGTCGAGCGAGCCAAGTTTTTGCTGCGCGTCGGCGATCATGGCGGCGATCTCCGCCGGCTTGGTCATGTCGGCCGCGTTGTAGAAAGCCTTGACGCCAAAGTCTTTTTCTATGCCCGCGCGCTCAGTTTCGATCGCTCCCGCCTCGCCCATGCCGTTGATCACGACGTTGGCGCCTTCCTTGGCCAGAGCCCGGGCGATCGCGAGGCCGATGCCGCTGGTCGAACCTGTCACGAGGGCATTGCGTTTGGCCAGGGACATCAGGAGCTCCTCGAAAAATGGACGCGCTCATCCTCTTTGGCGGCGCAGCAATTTGGAAGAATATTATTGCATTGCAGCGACAAAAGCGAGGGCGGGCGGAAATATCCTGGTCCTGGCAAAATTTTGGTCGATAATGCTACTTGGGAACAGAGCGCGCCTCGCCCCGAAGGCTCGGTATCTCCACGCCCTTATCCAGCGCAAACTGCACGTCCCTGACCGAATCCCGCAGCAGTGCGGTCATCCAGTCGCGGGCCTCTTCCGGTTTTTGGGCTCGAATCGCCTCCAGCACCGCCCGGTGCTGGTGCAGGCGATCGCTTCGCGCCGGTTCTACCCGCCAGCTCAGGCGAAACGAACCGAGCAGCGCCGTATCGATCAGCCCGCCAAGAGCGCCGATAAACAGATTGCCGGTGGCGTTGAGAATCGTCTGATGAAAGCGCAGATCCGCTCTCAGGACCTCCTCGCTTTCCGCGACGCCCGTCTCCATCTGATTGTAGGCGGCGGTGATCGCCTCCAAGGCCGCCACATCGCGCGATTGCGCCGCCAGGAAAGCCGCCTGCGGCTCGACCATTTGCCGCAACTGGAAGAGATCGTTGACGAAATCCTTGCTCAGCGCCGTCCGCAGATGCCACGCTAGAAATTCTGGATCGAGCGCGTTCCAGTCGGATCTGGGGCGTACAATAGCCCCGACTTTCTGGCGCGAGACGATAAGACCCTTGGCCGCCAAAGTGCGAAACGCCTCGCGCAACGTCGGGCGCGACACCTTGAAACGCTCGAGAAGGCTGGCTTCGCTCGGCAGCCGCTCGCCGGGGGCATAGACGCCCGAGACAATTTCTCCGCCGAGCGCGGCAGCCAGAAAATCGTTGGCGTTGCCTTTGGCATGCGACTTGCGCGGCGCGCGGTCGCGCCCGGAGCGGGGGAGCGCTGTCTTGCTTGCCGCCTTTGGTTGGGTTTTCGATAGTGGCAAAGAATAGGTTCCGTCGCGCAATGACCAATCTGGCATTGCATGAATCCGCCCGGTTTCGCAACAATCCTGTCGCTGGGCGCGTTCGGCCGGGAGATGACAAGGCGCGCCCCGCGCCATAGATATGCGGTGACGCAGCACCCGACAAAGCGCACGAGCACGCGAATGACGACAAACCAGGTTGAGAAAGCGGTTGGCCCACAATCGCGGCGCGCGACCGTCAGCGTGCGCGTGGGAACGGGCGCCGGCGCGATCATCGTGGGCGGCGGGGCGCCGATCGTCGTGCAATCGATGACCAACACCGATACCGCGGATATTGAGGCCACCGCGCGACAGATCGCCGCGCTCGACCGGGCGGGGTCGGAACTGGTGCGTATAACCGTCGATCGCGACGAGGCCGCCGCGGCCGTACCGCATATCCGCGATCGACTGGCGCAAATGAATTGCACCGCGCCGTTGATTGGCGACTTCCACTATATCGGCCACAAGCTGCTCGCCGATCATCCGGCCTGCGCGGAAGCGCTCGACAAATATCGGATCAATCCGGGAAACGTCGGCTTCAAAAACAAGCGTGACACGCAGTTCGGGCAGATCGTCGAGACGGCCGCGCGTCACGGCAAGCCGGTGCGGATCGGCGCCAATTGGGGCTCGCTCGATCAGGAGTTGCTGACCAATCTCATGGACGCCAACGCGCGCTCGGCAACGCCGCTGGACGCGCGAGCCGTCACTCGCGAGGCGATGGTGCAATCGGCGCTGCTTTCGGCCGCGCGGGCTGAAGAGATCGGGCTGCCGCGAGACCGGATCATTCTCTCGGCAAAAGTTTCGGGCGTACAGGACCTCATCACCGTCTATCGCATGCTCGCCAAGCGGTCGGATTACGCGCTGCACCTTGGCCTGACCGAGGCTGGCATGGGCTCGAAAGGAATCGTGGCGTCTTCCGCGGCGCTGGGCGTTCTCTTGCAGGAAGGCATCGGCGACACGATCCGCGTGTCGCTGACGCCAGAGCCGCGCGGCGACCGCACGCTGGAAGTTAAGGTGGCGCAGGAAATCCTCCAAACGATGGGCTTTCGCACTTTCACCCCGCAGGTCGCGGCTTGCCCAGGCTGCGGGCGCACGACGTCGACGGTGTTTCAGGAACTCGCCAGCGACATCCAGACATACTTGCGCGACGAGATGCCGAACTGGCGAACGCGCTATCCCGGCGTCGAAAAGCTCAACGTCGCGGTCATGGGTTGCATCGTCAACGGCCCCGGCGAATCCAAGCACGCGGACATCGGCATATCTTTGCCGGGCACCGGCGAGACGCCAGCGGCGCCGGTGTTTATCGATGGCGTCAAGGCGATGACGCTGCGCGGTCCCGCGATCGCGCAGGAGTTCAAGGCGCTGGTCGCGGATTATATCGAGAAGCGGTTTGGCGGCGCGGCGAGGGCGGCGGAATAGCCGTAGCCCGTTCTCCTTCGCGACCGGCGGCAGGGAGCGCGTGTGCTGGGTCGGCTTCAGCTTCCCCATTCTCGCGCTCGCGATCCAGCGCGTTCATCGCAGCGCGGAAAGTGTGATCGGTCGCGGAGAACAAATGCTCGCGGGGTATCAGGCAATATCAAGGGATTGAGTGTGTTTTTCCCGCGCATCGCGTGACGCAATGCCGGTCATCAAAACTTTATAACATATTATGTATGTATATTTACAATTCCGGTTACGGCTTCTCCCAGTTCCCGCTCCGCGCCGAGCGGAACAGCGCATCAATGACCCGCACGTTGAGGATCGCATCGTCGATGCCGTGGGGCAGCCGCGCTGCGCCGCGCACGGCCAGCGAGAACGCGTCGCCCTGCAGCGTGTACTGATCGCAAATCGGGAATTCCTCCACGCGCGCGCCATCGCCGAACAAGTCCGCGCCCGAATCAAACGTGATGCGCGTCGGTCGGTCAGGCGGCGCGTTAAAGGGTATTTGCACTTCGACGCGACCCTTGGCGCCGCTGATCGTCACGCGCTGATGCCCCGCGAGTTGCGTGCCGCAAACGAACGTTAGATGCCGGCCGCCGGGGAATTCAACAATGCCGCTGGTCAGGCGATCCGTGCCCATGACGGGGTCGCGGTCTATTGCGCCAACGACGCGCAGCGGCTCCGCGCCAAAAATGTAGCGCGCTGTGAGAATGGCGTAGCAGCCGATGTCGTAAAGCGCGCCGCCGCCCGGCGGCTTGTTGCGGATATTGGCGGGGTCGGTGAGATAATACGAGAAGAAGGTCTGGATCGCTCTCGCCTCGCCGATTTCGCCGGAGTTGGCGATTTCTTTCGCACGGCGCCATTGCGGGTGAAAGCGCACCATGAACGCCTCCGCGACTTGTTTGCCAGCCGCCTTGGCTGCGGCGGTCAGCGTCGCCGCTTCCTTCGCTTCCAGCGCTATCGGCTTCTCGCACAACACATGCTTGCCCGCTTCGAGCGCGCGCACCGTCCACGGAACATGCAATTCGTTGGGGAGCGGATTGTAGACCGCCTCGATCGCCGGATCGGCCAGCAGCGCCTCGTAAGAGCCGTAGGATTTCGCGATGCCGAGCTTGGCCGCCGCGTCCTTGGCGCGCGCGCCGTCGCGCGAGGCAATCGCATCGACTAGGGAATGCAGACCTTTCTGCATCGCCGGAATGACCTTCTCGACGCCAATCTTGGCGACTCCCAGTACGCCCCAGGAAACCTTGTTGGACATGAATTCCCCTCCCCAAGCGCAAGCCGCGCATTTGCTTCACTAAACGTACGTCATGGCCGGGCTTGTCCCACGACTGTCCGGTACGTGTTTTGCTTGCTGCGGCGCACGACATTGATTCTACTGGTTTCCAGAGTTTTGCGACTCAA
>JAYUFK010000325.1:0-3362 GCA_043739325.1 Methylocapsa sp.
CGCACGGCTCAAGGGCGCGAACCCCTTCGACGTCATCGTCGGCGTCCTGGCCTGAAACCGGCGCAAATCGCCGCTCAAAAATAGGGGTGGGTAATTACATGCTCAGAATTTGTGCACGGCAACGTTAATACGTACAACTTTGATGCGAGCGATCTTACATATAGAAGCGCAATTATTGAAGCGTGGACACAACGCGCCCAAGCTATTCGCCTGTGTGTAATATTCTCTTTCGCAGGTCGCTACCTTAGTTTGATTGACAAGGCCAATCAGATGAAGGTTGAACATATTATGCTAGATAATTTCGGGCACCTTCCCGCCGTGCAGTCGATCTACTCGTGAGACTCCAAATGACTGATTTCTTCTTTCGAACCGAGGACATAAGACCGGACGAGGTCGGCGAGTACTTCGTCGAAAATAATCAAGATCGTCGAATTATAAACGCTTTGAAAAATAGAAATCCAATAATTCTTGTTGGCAGCAGAGGTGTGGGAAAATCCTTTCTTTTGCGAATGGCCCAAAAGGAAATGCTCGATGAGTTCGATAGCTCCCATGTCTTTCCAGTCTACCTCAGCTTTGTTCGCAGCTCTTTGCTTCAATCCAGCGACCCAGAACAATTTAAGCATTGGATGTTGGCGAAACTTAGCTCAGCGCTAATTAGAGCCCTTCAGAAGCAAGGTTTATTGGCCGCTTTGCCACGCAGTGCTCGAATCCTGGCTGGTAGCGATATTTCTGACGCGGAAAGTACAAAGATAGAACTTATTGCTGAATCTTATGAAAATTCGTGGAAAACTCCAAACACTCCCGTAGAAAGCGGATCTGTACCTGCGGTCGACGCACTTAAAGAGGCTCTGGAGGATCTAGCTGAGGAACTCAATATAAGTAGATTCGTAATGTTGATCGACGAAGCGGCGCATATTTTCGTTCCTGAGCAACAACGTCAGTTCTTTACTCTTTTTCGCGATTTAAGAAGCCACTGCATCACTTGCAATGCGGCAGTCTATCCGGGTGTAACCAGTTTCGGAGACACATTCCAGCCTGCACATGACGCCACTATGTTGTCAATTGAAAGAGACATTCTCGCCGGTGACTATGTGGATAACATGCGTGAAATTGTGGAGAAGCAGGCCGATGCAATCATACTGAAGAATATAGCTCAATACGGCAAAAACTTTGCTATTTTGGCATACGCAGCGTCAGGTAACCCACGACTTCTCTTGAAGACATTAGCGACTTCTCCAAAAGTAAATGCCTCTCAAATCAACGAAACCATCCGCACGTTTTACAGGTCTGACATTTGGTCAGAACATTCGGTGTTGGCTGACAAGTACGTAGGCCACCGCGAGGTAATTGATTGGGGTCGATCGTTCGTTGAAAACCAAGTTCTCCCGGAGCTAAGGAGTAAAAATGCTTCTTATTTGGCTGACGATAAGAACACTAGCGCATATTTGTGGGTACACCGGGACGCGCCGGCCGCAGTGAAAGAAGCGTTGCGTGTCCTATCTTATACCGGAATATTGAGTGAACAGGCCTCGGGTATAAAGGCGAGCCGTGGCGAGATAGGCACTCGTTACATCGTCAATTTGGGATGTCTGTTCGCCCTCGAATCGACACCTGCTTCAAGCGCGTTCGAAGTCGCGAAGGGGCTAACTCCGAAAAGAATGACGGAGTTTGGAGCCAACCACGCTTCCTATAAATCGCTCGTTGAGCGAGTCGATAGGGCACCCGCTCAGGAGGGAGGATACGCGCTTGGTGTTCAACTCGCCAAATCGGTCCTAGTCCTCGATATTTCCGAATGGCAGAAAGGCAAACTTCGTGAGCTTGGCCTGAATACGATAGGGGATGTCCTGAACGCGACCGAGGCAAAGTTGAAGCAAGCGTCCTACGTTGGTGATGTCCGTGCGCGACGGATGCGCAATGCGGCAGTTGCAGCTGTTCTAGAGTACCTTTCCGGTTGAGGGCGTGTAGGCAGTGATTCAGATTCTACCCCTACGCCGACGAGATCGCCGCCTCGGCGACGAGAAACTCGCGCAGCGCCTTGATACGCGGCGACGAAGCCTGTGTCGGTCGGCAGAGGAAGTAATAGCCAAATGGCGTGTGGATGCTGGTGGTGAAGGGCGCGATCAGCCGACCCGCGGCGAGCTCGTCGGCGGCGATCGCTGTGGAGGCCAGCGCCACGCCCTGCCCCTGCGCCGCCGCGTGGATCGCCATCGACATATGGTTGAACCAGACGCCGCGCGTCGTATCGACATCCGGCGCGCCCGCCGCCTTGAGCCAGTCGCCCCAATCGGGCCAGGTCGAGAAACTCGGATTCCCGTCGAGGTGCAGCAGCGTGTGATGGCGCAAATCCTGCGGCGTCAGAATCGGCCGCGCGCCACGCGCCAGCGACGGCGCGCAGACGGGAAACACCTCCTCGGTGAACAGCAATGTCGTGTCCAATCCGGGAAAATCGCCGGCGCCCCAGCGGATCAAGGCGTCGACATTGGCGCGCTCGAGCAAATCCTCGATCGGATTTGCGTCAAGCAGAACATCAATCTCGGGGTGCAGCATCTTGAATTTGCCGATTCGCCCCACCAGCCATGTCGCCGCGAACGACGCGCTGGAATTGATGACCAGAAACCGCCGCCCCGTCGCCTCGCGCATCGCCCGCGCGGCCCGGCCAAGCAGCCCAAAACCGTCGGCAAGATCGCGCATTCCGGCAGCGCCCGATTCCGTCAGCCGCAGGCCGCGCCCCGAGCGCTCAACCAGCGGCGCGCCGATCTCCAACTCGAGCTGGCGCACCTGCTGCGCGACGGCGGCCTTGGTGACGAACATCTCCTCGGCGGCCCGCGCGAACGAGAGATGGCGTCCAACCGCTTCGAATGCCCGCAACGCGTTAAGCGGAGGTAAACGACTGGGGGTCTTCATCGTATAGATTTCCTGCCAGTTCGCCGCATAAAGCATGACTTGCCGCGCTGCAATTTGAGCCTATAAAAGCGTCAACTTCAAGCATGGACGACGACGATGACTTTGGTGAGCAAATTTTCTGGTGGTTCGAGCAGCGCTTTTGACGGCAACGGCCTTGGCCGGCTCGGTGCTGTGTGTAAACAAATTCTTAACAGTCTGGTCGAGATGGCCGAGCGTTCAGCCGAGCGCAGCCGTTTCGCCCAGTTGCAGCGCCGCTATCTCGACGACGTCGGCATGACGATCGCCGAGCGCGACGCTCAGGCGCTCTGAAAGCTTCGCCGGCGCCAGAACGGTTTGCGTTTGTCTCGAACCGCGTCTTGCCCGGGCTTGTCCCACGACTGTCCGGTACGTGTTTTGCTTGCTGCGGCGCACGACATTGATTCTACTGGTTTCCAGAGTTTTGCGACTCAACTGGACAC
>JAYUFK010000326.1:0-9287 GCA_043739325.1 Methylocapsa sp.
AAACACGTATTGTGTCACCCATCATCCCGGTCAGAAGTGTTACCTATCAGTCCGCTGGACACGCGCAGCGGCCGGATGAGGGGTAAGAGCCGCGATGGGATGGCTTTGCGCCTGCAAGATCCTTGATCGCATTCATTGCCGGGGCGTCGCTGATTGTTGCCGCGGCCGCAAGCATCTTGCGCGCGCAACCCCTCATTCGGCGCTTCGCGCCACCTTCCCCCGCAAGGGGGGGAAGGGGTTCGTCGTCGCATTCCTACTGCATCTCGCCCGGGCCGTCTTCGTCATGGCCGTGATGCCACATCCATCCCATATGGTCGCCCATATGGCCCGGCGGCTGCATCAGCTCGTGCATCAGAGGCCCAAAGTTATGCTTCTGCGCATCGTTGAGCGCTTCGTAGAGCGGCTTGCCGGCGTCGGCGACGCTCTTCAATTCGGCGGACATTTTCGCCAGATGGTCCGACATCATCTGCATATGCGCGATCGGCGAGGGGCGCTCGGCGCCTTTCTGGCCCATCGTTTCGCGCATCTGGCGCATCGCTTCGCCGCGCGCCTTGGCGGCGTCGCGGATCGCCGATTCGAACTGCGGCCAGAGCTTTTCCTGATCGGCGGTGAGCTTCAAGCCGGCCTTTATGCCAGCCAGATGCGCATCGAGCATCGCGGCGCGCTCTTCCTGCATCTGCTGCATTTGCGCCGCGCTGGGCGGCTCGTTGGCCGCATAGGCGGTGTAAGCGAAAGTCGAACCGGCGATGCCTGCGACGGCAACGGCGGCGAGGAGCAGTTTTTTCATCGGGAATGCCTTCTCGTGGAGAGGAAAACCAACGTGCCGAGGCTCGGACTCGCGCCCATTAAAGTCAAATTACATCGCGGTAATGCGGGCGCGGGAAATGCGCCCATTGACGCGGCGGCGCGCATCCAACAAGGTTGCGCGACAGGAGCGCAACGAAATGAGCGAGGGCGGAATCATCGGCGTTTTGAGCGCGCGCATCAAGGCGGGAGAATGCGTCTTCACCGCATGGATCGGCGCGAACGATCCCGCGATCGCCGAACAACTGGCGCGCGACGGCTACGACGCGGTGACGCTCGACATGCAGCATGGCGCGATCGATATCGCCGGCGCGATGCGCGGTATCGCCGCGGCGGCGCTGGCGGGCAAGCCGGCGATCGTGCGTATTCCGGTCGGCGATTTCGCCACCGCTTCGCGCGTCATCGATGCGGGCGCCGCCGGCGTGATCGCGCCGATGATCAACAGCGGCGTGGAAGCGCGGCGCTTTGCCGATTTCATGAAGTATCCGCCGCTCGGCCAGCGCTCGTGGGGTCCGCGCGCCGCGCTCAGCCTCAGCGGCCTCATCGGCCCCGCCTATCTCCACAGCGCCAACCCGATCACGCTGGCCATCGCCATGATCGAAACGCGCGAAGCGCTGGATGCGCTCGACGATATTCTCGCAACGCCCGGCATCGACGGCGTGTTTGTCGGCCCGAGCGATTTGTCGATCGCGCTCAATCATGGCGCCACCGTCGACCCGCACGGCGGGGATGTCGACGCGCAGCTCACGCACGTCGTCGCGCGCGCCAAGGCGCATGGCAAGTTCGCCGCGGTGTTTTGCTTTGATGGCAAGAGCGCGCACGATAAAGCGGGAAGGGGCTTTCAACTCGCCTCGGTCTCGACGGATCAATTGCTGTTGCGCACCGCCGCAAGGGCGGAACTCGCGGCGGCGCGGCAGGTTTGAGGCGAAACCGCGCTCCTCCTTCTCCAGCGAAGCTGGGGAAGGTGGCTCGCGAAGCGAGACGGATGGGGTGTGGGCCGCGACACGAAACTCGGGCGGCGGCACAACCATTGCATCCACTTTCGTCGGAGCAATACTGCGGCCCACACCCCATCCGTCACTTCGTGACACCTTCCCCAGCTTCGCTGGAGAAGGAGGGCGCACTGGAAGGTCCGTTGATTTGCAGCGAGTCGGTCGCCGCCCGATGGTAGTCGCGGAGCCCTAAGCCAGCCTCTTCACCCGCTGCTTTTCGCGTCTTTCATTGACAATAAACGCGTTCAGCACGCTCATCTTTTCGTCGATCGGCAGGTTGTCGGCGAGGCGTTCGAGCTGCTCGTAATACCAGGCGAGGGCGCCGATGCCGTTGACGACTTTCACCAGGCGAATCGGCGAGCGCGGGCCGAGCCGGCCGGGTCCCATGCGCAATTTGCCGTCGAAATGTTCGAGCCGGGGCGCGCCGGCCAGCAGGCGGGCGGGAGCGTCGGGCGTAAGACACAAGGGCCGGCCGAGGCCGATCAGGTCGACGCCATCGTCGGCGATCGCTTCGCACATTGCGTCGGCGCTGCGGAAGCCGCCGGTCACCATCAGCGCGGCGTTTTTCACGACATTGCGAATTTCGGGCACGAACTTGAGGAAGTAGGCTTCGCGCTCGCGCGTGCTTGCGGCGGTCTTCGGCTCTTCAGCGGCGCGCAGGCCGTCGAACTTCATCATGCGCGGCTGTTCGTAGCTTCCGCCGGAAACTTCGAGGCAGTCGATGCCGGCCTGATCGAGCCAGCGCGCGACAATCAGGCTGTCCTCGAACTGAAAACCGCCGCGCTGGAAATCCGCCGAGTTGAGCTTGACCGAGATCGCGAAATTGGGACCTACGGCGGCGCGAACCGCATTGACCGTGTCGAGCAATGGACGCGCGCGATTTTCGAGGCTCTGCCCGAATTGGTCGGTTCGCAGATTGGCGAGCGGCGAAAGAAACGACGAGAAGAGATAGCCATGCGCCGCATGGATTTGCACGCCGGTGAAGCCGGTGGATTGCGCGACCGCGCGGTCCGGACGAATTGCTCCACGACATCGGCGACATCGCCCGAGGTCATCGGTCTTGGCTCGCCGAAGCGGTTGCCTGGCAGATCGACGGCGACGGCGGATGGCGAGAGCGGGCGCGAATTGATCATGCGCGGCGTCTGTCGGCCGGAATGGCTGATCTGCATCCAAAGTTGTGCGCCGCCGCGGCGGCCGGCTTTCGCCCAGGCTTCAAGCGCGCGCAGGGCCTTGCTTGTTCTGCGGACCGTCGATGGCGACGTTGCCGGCGTTTTCGAGATGATCGCGGCAGATCTGTACGTTGCCGGTAATCAGCAGGCCTGAGCCGCCGTTGGCCCAGGCGCGATACAGCCGCACATGCCGCTCGTTCGCCTGACTGTCGCCGCGCGCCAGCCCCTCGGTCAGCGCCGATTTCGCCAAGCGATTAGGCACGGTCTGGGCGCAAGGCAGGGTGATCGGTCTGGCAAGAAAGTGGCTGGCGGCCAAAGTCGTTTTCCCATAGCGGCGCGCTGCAAGGGCATTCGCGCCGTGAGAATCGCGATTAACGCGCCGCGATTGCGACGCTTGACCGACAGGTGAGCTGAACGCGATTGCAACTCTCTTAACCAGGCGCACAAACAACAGTGAGGGTTATTAATTGGTTTCTGCTGGATTGCGCCAGGCGGAACGCGCGGCGGCGCGGCAGGGATCGCGCGGGCGGGGTCATGAAGGCTGTTCAGACGGATACGCCGTGATTTTCCCTGACCTACTGGGCGCATGATATATATAACATATAATATATGTATAAATTGCAACGACCTTAGTCTCCCCCGCCTGCCACCCGTTTGAAAACGGGACCGGTTTGGCGCCTAAGCCCTATGAAATCATTCAATGTCCGTCCAAAGTGCGGATTGTTCGCGAGCCTGCGCCGCCATCACGCGACCTTCAGCCCAAATCCCTTGGCGAGGAACAGCCCGCCGTGGCGCAAGCCGCCATTGTCGATGCCGTGGCCGATGCCGACGGACAGATGCCATTGATTGGGAAACTCCGCCTTCGCCAGTTCCTCCGAGGTGATGAACATCGCCTCAAGCGGGATCACCTCATCCTGGTCGCCGTGGATCAGCAAGATTGGCGGCGTCTGGCCTCGCCCGTCGCGCGCCCTCGCCTCGCCCAGATGCTCCGGCCCCGCCAGCATGCCCGAATAGCCCAGGATCGCGGCTGGCGCTTTGGCGCGGCGCAGGCCGACATGCAGCGCCATCATCGTCCCCTGGCTGAAGCCAACAAGCGCGAGTCGGGTTTCGTCGAGGCCGAGTTTGGTCAGCTCCGCGTCGAGAAACGCGTTCAGGCTTGGCGCGGCCTTGAGCGCGCCGGACCAGCGATCCGACGCGCTTGCCGCATTGTCGACGCGCTGCTCGCTGAGGGGAAACCACTGGCGTCCCGTCGGCGCCATGCTGCAAGGTTCGGGCGCATTGGGCGCGACGAACACCGCATCTGGCAACCAGTTGCGCCATTGCTTGCCAATCTCGATCAGGTCCCTGCCGTCCGCGCCATAACCGTGCAGGAACACGACGAGTTGTTTGGCTTTGCCGTTCTTGGCTTCGAGCCGCGGTCCAGTGATAACGTCGGCCAAGGGGCGCTCCTGAAAACGAGAATTGCAGGGGGTTTACGCCATGGCCTTGTCCATGGCTATTCCGGCGCGCTGCTTGGCGACGCGATAGTACGCCCACAGCAAGCGCGCCGCGACGCCGCGCACCGGGCGCCATCGCTCGGCGATCGCCTCGAGCCGGCGCGCGTCAGGCCGTTGCTTTAGCGCCAGCGCCAGCCGCGCCGCCTCCTGCAGCGCCAGGTCGCCCGATGGAAACGCGTCGGGATGGCCGAGGCAGAACAGCAGGAAAATATCGGCGGTCCACGGCCCGATGCCGTGCACCGCGACGAGCGTTTTATGCGCGACTTCGGCGGCAAGGCCGCCCAGACCGGCCAGATCAAGGCCGTCATGTTCGACCGCGTGCGCCAGCGCCCGCAACGCGCGCATTTTGGGCGACGAAAGGCCGCAAGAGCGCAGCGCGGCGTCGTCGGCCTGCAGCATCCGGCTTGCGGACAACGGCGTCAGATTGGTCTCGACGCGCCTATAGATCGCATTGGCGCTGGCGACCGAGACCTGCTGCGAAACGATGATCGAAACCATCCCGGCAAAGCCAGGCTCCTGCCGTCGCATGGGCGGCGGCCCGGCAATTTCGATCAGCCGGCTGACGAATTCGCGATCGCGCTCGAGCAGCCGCGCCGTGTTCTCCGCCAGCGCCGCCTCGCAGTCGATCAGGCGTGCGGGGACGTGCGCCACTTGCTCGGCAAGGCGCGGCTTGGCGCGCTTCGTCTTGCGAGACGCCGATTTTTTCGCGACATTGGGCGCCTTGACGGTTTTGCGCCGCGCACCCGTCGCCGGCGCCGTTGTTGCCTTGCTCGCCATGTCCAGCTCCGCCCGCCCGGTTTTCCGCTTCGCGCCATCGCCCAATGGCCGACTGCATCTGGGCCACGCATACTCCGCCTTGTCGAATGAGCAAATGGCCGCCCGGACGGGCGGCCGCCTGCTGTTGCGCATCGAGGATATCGATCCCGTCCGCTGCACGCGGGAATTCGAGCAGGGGATGATCGACGATCTGGCCTGGCTCGGCATCGCCTTTGACGCGCCGCCCCAGCGCCAAAGCGAGCATGTCCGATTCTATACGAGCGCGCTTGATGCTTTTGCTTCGCGCGGCTTGATCTATCCGTGCTTCTGCTCACGCGCCGATATCGCGCGCGACGCGGACGGGCGTTGCGATCCGGATGGCGCGCCGCTCCATGTCGGCCGCTGTGCGGCGCGTCCAGCGTCGGGGCAGGCGCCCGGGCTGCGGCTGGACATTACGCGCGCGCTGGAGCTCGCTCCGGGACCTCTGTTCTGGCGCGAATATGGCGAAAGCGGCGCTGAAAGGCTTGAGCGCGCCGACCCCGCGGCATGGGGCGATGTGCTGCTCAAGCGGCGCGACGCGCTCGCTAGCTATCATCTCGCCGTTGTCGTCGACGACGATCGCCAGGGCGTCAGCGATGTCGTGCGCGGCCGCGATCTGTTTCACGCCACCAGCATCCATCGCCTGTTGCAGGAACTGCTGGATCTTTCTCCGCCGCGTTACCGGCATCACCGGCTCGTGCGCGGTGCAGCAAGCGCAAAAATGTCGAAGAGCGCCCGGTCTATGGCGCTCGCCGAACTGCGCGACCGGGGAATTTCGCCGCAGCGGATCCGCGACCTGTTGAGCTTCAACGGCTCCATGCCGCTGGCGTCGGAGCGGCGCGATCAATTGACCTTGGCCGTGACAGCGGCGGGAGACGAGGGAATCGAATTGGGGGCCTGGGAAATCAGCTGATCGATGCGTTCGCTCTCGTGTTTGAACAGGCCGAGCATTTTCTTGTCCATCTCGCGCGTCCGCGCCAGCTTGATCGCCATGGGGTCGACGAAATTGCCGTTGATGATGACTTCATAATGCAGATGAGGGCCGGTGGATAGGCCGGACTGGCCGAGATAGCCGACAACCTGTCCCTGGTTGACGTGAACGCCGGCGGCGATGCCCGGGCCGAAACCCGACATGTGCGAATATGTCGTGACATAGCCGTTCAAATGCTGAATTTCGACGCGCCGGCCATATCCCGAAGTAAACTCCGCTTTAATGATCGTGCCATTTCCGGCGGCGAGAATTGGGGTGCCGATGGCGTTGGACCAATCAACGCCGGTGTGCATTCGCGCGTAATGCAGGATGGGATGGAACCGCATGCCAAATGTGGAGCGCAGCTCGCCGGCGGCGATCGGTTTGCGGATGAGGAACTTGCGCGTCGAGCGGCCGTTCTCGTCATAATAGTCGACAAGCCCGTCGTCCGGAGTCTGAAAGCGATAATACTTGAAGATCTGTTCGTGCGCCGTCACCGTCGCGAATAGCAATTCGGGCTTTGCGTCGATTTCGTCGGGCTCCGAGTAGAATGTCTCGATCGAATCGCCGGTTCCGACACCGCGTTGAAAGTCGACATCGTTGCCGAACGCCTTGACCATCTCCTGAATGACCGGTTTCGGGACACCTTGCTTGAGCGCGGTCTCGTAAAGGCCTTCGTAAAGGCTGATGCCGCCCTCGTTGTCGGTATTGTTGGCCGGCTTGCGCGATGCGGAGGCGGGTGGCCGGGCCAGCGGCACATAGTTGCCAGCGTCGTTGACGGCCACCGCCGATTTCAATTGCTCGTCGGAATAGATGGAAATGCGTGCGATCGGGCGCGGCGCGCGCGGCGTCGGCGGTTCGTCGAAATGCAGGATGATCTTTTGACCTTCCGCGACCGGCGACTCGCCGCGCTTCAGACCAAAAGCGTTCATGATGGCGCTGATCTTGTCGCCCGGCGCGCCGTTGGCGCGCAACACGTCCTCAAAAGTCTCGCCGTGCCGCATCTGGATCAGGCGGTCGGCGGGCGCTTCGTCAAGCGAACTCGCTTTGGCGGCATTGGTGACGTTTTCCGGCACCATCTTGACTTCTATCGAAGCGAATGGCGCGTTCGCGCTGACGTCGCCCGTTGTCGCGTAGGACAGGCTGCCGAGTGGATCGAGGCCCGCCTGGCTGGTCTTCATCAGCAGCATTTGCGAGGGCAGCGGCAACGCCTTGGTGTCGGCGCTGGCGCGGATAAGTTCGGAAACCTGGGCCTGGGCCTCGCCGATGGAAAGATCGCCCGCAATCGCGGCGGCGTCGGGTGCGCCGAAATCGTGAGTCGAAAACGCGACTTCCGCGTCGTCCTGCAATGGGCCGGGTTCAGGCGGCGCGTCGGGCTGTTCGGCCGCCCCGCTCGCCAACTTCATCGGGTTAAACGGCGGAACCGCGGAAGCAAAACTTGTCGGCGTTACGGTGAGGGTTGTCGCGATATGGGTGAAAGCGCGCAGCTTGACGACTTCCCTGTCGCCGATCTTGATCGTTGTCGGCGCCTTGTAGGTCTGCTTCGCCGCGACGATATCGACGGGGCGCACCAGGCGGTCGCCCTTGCCAGGATTGACCGCCTCCTCGCCCGCGCTTTCGCTGCGCGGCGCAACAGCCATCTCCGGCGCCTGCGCGAAGTTCGATTGCTGGTCGAACCCCAGATACAGTGCGGAGCCGATGAGCGTCATGCCGCTGAGGCCCGTCAACGCAACGCCAATCAACCAGCGGATCGAGATATGGCGCCGATCGAAGGCTTCGAGCCGCTTGGGGCCGGTAAAGATCGGTTGCTCGTGGCCAAGATCGACGAGCGCGCGCACGCGGTCCGTCCGTCGGGACCCGATGGCAATCCCAGCGGCCAAGATCAGCGCCGCTCCCGCTTAAACAATTTCATCGTCGGGCCTGTTTGCCGGTGCACGGACGTCGAGGAAAAATCATGCGGGTGGCGATTCGTTTTTTGTATTTCGATGCGTTGCCGCGTGGGCTGGATACATCGGAAGCAACAATGGCGCTAGTGAGGCGGGTTTGCTGGGGTTTTATCCCCGTCGGTCGCCGCTCGCCAGGCGGCTTCGAAGCGGCTATGCGAACCTCCGTATCAAGTTTTGCGACGCTTTTTTGAATTTTCCAATTGACATGGATTTTAGCGAGACTTATATGAGGCCACCGACGGCGACTTCGCTATGGGCGGTTGGCGCGCCATCTGGTTTTCGGGTCTATCTCGAGAATGTTTCCTCCCTGCTGCGAGGCGGGGCAGGAATTGGTTCGTTTTTTTATGGGGCTGGGCGTCTGTGGACGGGCGGTTTTGTAAAGGGATCTTGTCTCGGAAGATTTCTTTCGGGGCGGGGCGGACGGTTCGGGTTTGGTTGCCGGGCGACTTGTTTTGGCGTTTGCGGGTTGTTCCTGATGGGATTGCCGGCGTGTCGGGATGGGTTGTTTGACTATGCTGTTTGACAATTGAATAGGAAGAAAGAGAGACGTGGACGGCGGGGTCCTTGCGGAAGGCTTTTAGGAGCCTTCGAAAAGGGATGCTGACGGTCACGTTTCAAAATTCATCGCGCTTGATTTGGAGCGGGTTTGGCGTCGCGAGACGGCTGGCCTGTTTTGTTTTGAGCGGATGTGTTTGGAACTCGTCAAGAATACGGTTGACTCGTGAGAGTTTTCTGAAAGTGACCAGTCGGGAACATTCTTAAGTTCAACTTGAGAGTTTGATCCTGGCTCAGAACGAACGCTGGCGGCAGGCTTAACACATGCAAGTCGAACGCTCCTAGCAATAGGGGAGTGGCAGACGGGTGAGTAACGCGTGGGAACATACCCTTTGGTTCGGAATAACTCAGGGAAACTTGAGCTAATACCGAATACGTCCAGTGGTGTAAGAGTCATTGGGGAAAGATTTATCGCCGAAGGATTGGCCCGCGTTCGATTAGCTAGTTGGTGAGGTAATGGCTCACCAAGGCGACGATCGATAGCTGGTCTGAGAGGATGATCAGCCACATTGGGACTGAGACACGGCCCAAACTCCTACGGGAGGCAGCAGTGGGGAATA
>JAYUFK010000327.1:0-9286 GCA_043739325.1 Methylocapsa sp.
CTGGAGCTGCGCGCCCGCGAGCAGACCGGCGGCGCCATTCGGGCGTTGCTCGACCTGGCGCCGAAGACCGCACGACGCGTCCGCGCCGACGGTTCGGACGAGGATGTTGCGCTCGATGCAGTCGCGCTCGGCGATCGGCTGCGTGTGCGGCCGGGCGAAAAGGCGCCCGTCGACGGCGTCCTTATCGAGGGCCGCAGCGCGGTCGACGAATCGATGGTCACGGGAGAATCCATGCCGGTCGGCAAGAGCGTCGGCGATCGGGTGATCGGCGGGACGATCAACCAGAGCGGCGGCTTCGTCATGCGCGCCGACAAGATCGGCCGCGACACGATGCTGGCGCAGATCGTGCAAATGGTGGCTCAGGCGCAGCGCAGCCGTGCGCCGATTCAGCGCCTCGCCGATCAGGTGGCCGGCTGGTTCGTGCCGCTGGTGATCGGCGTCGCGCTCGTCGCCTTCATCGCCTGGTCGATTTTTGGCCCGGAGCCGCGCTACGCCTATGGCCTGGTCGCCGCGGTTTCGGTGCTGATCATCGCCTGCCCCTGCGCGCTCGGGCTGGCGACGCCGATGTCGATCATGGTCGGCGTCGGCCGCGGCGCGCGATCGGGTGTGCTGATCAAGAACGCCGAGGCGCTCGAACGCCTCGAAAAGGTCGACACCCTGGTCGTCGACAAGACGGGCACGCTGACCGAAGGCAAACCGAAGGTCGTCGCGCTGCGCCCGGCATCCGGCGTGACCGAGGACGAATTGCTGCGGCTCGCCGCGAGCCTCGAACAGGGCAGCGAACATCCGCTGGCGAGCGCGATCCTGCGCGCCGCGAAAGAGCGCAACCTCGCGCCGGCGAAGGTCGACGGTTTCGATTCGCCCGCGGGCAAGGGCGTCACGGGAACAATCGACGGGCGGAAGATCGCGCTCGGCAACACGATGATGATGCAGACGGCGGGAGTCGACATTACGGCGCTCGAAGCGGACGCGGACGCATTGCGCCGGAACGGAGCAACCGCGATTTTCGCCGCCATCGACGGCAAGCCAGGCGGCGTGATCGCCATCGCCGATCCGGTCAAATCGACGACCGCCGGCGCGGTGAGCGCGCTGAAAGCCGCAGGCATCCGCGTCGTGATGCTGACGGGTGACAATCGCACGACGGCCCAGGCCGTCGCGCTGAAGCTCGGCATCGCAGACGTCGAGGCGGAGATCCTGCCGCGGGACAAGGCCAAGGTGGTTGAGCGGCTGCGCAAGGAAGGTCGTATCGTCGCCATGGCCGTCGACGGCGTCAATGACGCGCCGGCGCTCGCGGCGGCCGACGTCGGCGTGGCGATGGGAACAGGCGCGGACGTGGCGATCGAAAGCGCCGGCGTCACACTGCTTGGCGGCGACCTTCAGGGCCTCGTCGTTGCTCGCCGGCTGTCGCAAGCGACGATGCGCAACATCCGGCAGAACCTGTTCTTCGCCTTCATCTACAATTCGGCCGGCGTGCCGATCGCCGCCGGCGTGCTCTATCCTGTCTTCGGGCTGCTGCTGTCGCCGGTGATCGCCGCGGCCGCGATGGCGCTGTCGTCGGTGAGCGTGATTGCGAACGCCTTACGTTTGCGCGCGACGCGATTGGGTTGACGCCGGTCAATGGCGGATCGGCGCTGAAAAGGTAAGGATAAAGGCAGGCGAGAGAAGCGCCCAATCGGGGACGGCGGACATGATGAATTGGGATGGACTATACGGCGGATCGATGATGACGGGCATGGGGCTCTCCGGGCTCTTGGTTCTGGCGTTCATCATTCTCGGGATCGCCGCATTCATCAAATATCTGCGAAGCTGAATTCAGGCCGCTTCGCCGCGCCGGACGGCCAAGGGCGCCGAAGCCTCGACGCGTGGCGCGTGTTCTTCAGAGCAGCAATCCGTGAATTACTGTTTCAGCAAGATTGAGACCGGCCAATTTGACGATATCTTGTCCGGTTGATTGACGCCCTGAAGAAAGAGGGCTTCGGCGTTTTCACCGCCATCGACGTCAAAAGCACAATGAAACAGAAGCTCGACGTCGAGTTCCGCAACTATCGCATTCAGGGCGCCCGCAACCCGCCTCTGGCGCATCGGGCCCTCAGCAGCGAAGACAAGATCGGTTTGATGCTGCCGTGCAATGTGATCGCTCAGGACCTCGGCGACGGTCGCATCGAGGTGGCCGCGATCAATCCGTTGCTGGCCATGGAAAGTCTGGGCAATCCGAAGCTGACCGCCATCGCCGAGGAAGTGGCGGGGCGGCTGCAGCGCGTCATTACGTCGCTGTAATTTGGGTCGCATGACCGCGCCCAATCGATGAGAAGGACACGCTTTATGGATCGACGTAGCTTCATTTTCGCCTCTGCCGCGACCTTTGCGGGAATCCGCCACACGTCCGCGCAGATGAAAATGATGGATGGAATGTCGGGGATGCCAATGGGCGGCGTGGCGAAAGGGGCGCCCGGCGCAGGTCCGACAATCCTGGAAGGCGAAGCCTTTCGCGATCTTTCGCGACTCGCGAACGGTTCCGTCGCGCTCGGACAGTTCGTCGGCAGGCTTGCCGCTGAACCCTCCACCGCGCGCATCGCCAAAGGGATCGACACGCCCATTCTCGCCTACAATGGCGCCAGCCCTGGTCCGCTGATTGAGGCGACCGAAGGCGACCACGTTGCGATAAACTTTGCCAACCGGATTCAGGGCGAGGTTAGCACGATCCATTGGCACGGCATGTCCGTGCCGGCGGACCAGGACGGCAATCCCTTGGATCCCGTCGGCTCCGGGATCGATCGGACCTATTCATTCGCGCTGCCCGAGGGAAGCGCGGGATCGTATTGGTATCATCCGCATTCGCACGGCCTTACCGCCAAACAGGTCTACCTTGGTCTCGCCGGGCCTTTCATCGTCAAGCCGAAGGTCGATCCGATCCCGGCGGCCTATGGCGACACTGTGCTGTTCTTCACCGACCTGCGCCTCGGACCCGATGGTAAAATGCCCGAGAGCACGATGGTCGATTTGATGAACGGGCGTGTCGGCGATCACGTGCTTGTGAACGGCCAAAACAACCCGGTTCTGTCGGTCCCCGCCGGCGCCAGCCGTCGGTTCCGGCTGTTCAACGCGACGAACGCCCGGTTCCTCCGCCTGACCTTCGGCGATCGGCCGATGACCATCATCGGAACGGACGGAGGATTGCTGGAGGCGCCCGTCTTCGGCGTCAAGGACGTCCTGCTGGCTCCGGCCGAACGGCTTGAAGTGATCGTCGCCTTCGGCCAGCCCGGAACGGCGACATTGCGCACGCTTTCCTACGATCGCGGATGGATGGGCCCCGGTCGTCCCAACGATGCGGGGATGAAGCTGCTGACCGTCGCCATTTCGGCCGCGAAAAGTGAGCCGCAGCCGCAGCTCCCGGCAAAGCTGCGGACGATTGCGGAACCGGGCGAACCCTCCGTCAAGCGCCGCTTCGTTTTCACCGAAACGATGTCGATGGGCGCCAAGGGCATGGAGATGGGATTCTTGATCAACGGCGCCTCCTTCGACATGAGCCGCGTCGACGTCGTGTCGAAGGCGGGCGACGTGGAGCTTTGGGAGATCGCCAACGCCGCCGACATGGACCACCCCTTTCATGTTCACGGCACGCAGTTCCAGGTGGTCGAAAGCGAAAGAGGCGGCAAAGTCTCCAAGCCGCCCTACAAGGCTTGGAAGGACACCGTGAACGTAGCGCGCGGCGAGACGGTGCGCATTCTTGTCCAACAGCGCAGCCCCGGCCCGAGAATGTATCATTGCCACATCCTCGAACACGAACAACTCGGGATGATGGGAATCGTCGATGTTCGCGCGTGACAATTCGCCGTTCCACTGACGAAAATCCTCAACCGCAAATTGGCGCGATCATGCGGGGTGGGCGATGAGAGCGACCTACTCGCCCATTCAAAAGGCGCTGCATTGGGCGACGGCTTTGATGCTTCCGCTGCAATGGTGGACAAGTCGCGCTGTTCTGCGGACCCACGAGATCCACCTGATCGGCCACAAGATCGATCCCTTCGATCTCACACTCCACAAGGCGCATATTTATGGCGGCGTCGCCATATTGACGTTGACTGCGTGCCGCCTGGCGCTGCGCGGACGTGACCGCGGGCCAGCCCTTCCAGACAACGTTCCGAGATGGATCGAAGCGCCGGCGAAGACCGCCCATCTCGCAATGTACGCGACCCTCGTCGCCCTGACTGCGACCGGGCTCGTCACGACCTATGTTTGGTTCGGGATGAACATAGCGCATCGTCTGCTCGTTTATTGGCTGTACCTGCTGATTGGCGCGCATGTCGGCGCGGTCATTTTGCACGATACATTCCATCGGGCTGGTCTTTTTCGCCGTATGACGGCCTAGAACCAAACGGGTCAGCTTCGCGCTCGGTCCTGCCCTCAACAATACGCTGCTGCTTATGATCGGAGCGACGCTTGCCGAGTTCCCTGTAGAGCGCTTCGGCGCTCACCCCGATCTGACTGGCGATCGCTCGCGATTCCCCTTTCACGGGAACACGACCATCCTTCCAGGCGATCCAGGCGTCAAGGCGCGCTGCGACCGTTTGCAGCGACAGGATTTCCGCTTGAAGCCGCGTTCTCTGCACCTCGTGAGCGAGGTGTCGCGCCCATGCCTGCGCGAAAGCGGGACTTGCCGCAAAACGGGCTTTGATCTCTTTCTTGGAAACGGCGAAGGAGCGCGTCGGCGCCTGCGCGACGGCATCGCAATGATAGGCATCCGAATAGAGTGAGGCCTCGGCGACTATGGAGCTGGGACCTGCGCGCTGGAGGACGAGGACGGCCCCATCGGCCGGATGCCGAATGAGGTGGACCGCGCCCTCCTCGATGAAGTGTATGACGTTCACCTTGTCGCCGAGATGGAACAGGAACTGTCCCTGCGCGAAAGATCGAGTGTATCCGGGAGCGGCGCGGAGGTGGGATTCCAAGGCGAACGACATGATGGCTATCATGCTCCAGTACCATCCGGCGTGGCAAGATCATCGCAATCACGGGAGTTCCCCATGCTACGCACCGTCCTATTCATCGCGCTATTGTTTCCGGACTGCGCGTTTGCCCAATCCGCCGACACGGACAATATGGCCCAGCACCACGCCATGATGTCCGGCACACGGCTGCCGTGACCCCAGCGCAGCCTGGTCAGGGGGCATTCGCGGCGATCCAGGAAATCGTCAGCATATTGGAGGGTGACCTGTCCACCGATTGGTCGAAGGTGAACATCGAGGCCCTTCGACGCCATTTGATCGACATGGACAATGTGACGCTTCGATCCGAAGTCAAAGAGGAGATAATTGAGGGCGGAATGTGGTTTGCCATTTCGGGCGTAAGTCCTGTGAAGGATTCCATCCGACGGATGGTCATGGCGCATGCCGCGACGATGAGCGGCGTCGACGGCTGGACATTCACAGCCGTGGCGACCGATGATGGCGCGAGAATCACGGTCGTCGTGCCGGCGAAGGATCGGGAGAAGCTCCGGGGGCTCGGGTTCATTGGCGTCATGACGCGCGGTATGCACCATCAAGCGCATCACCTGATGATCGCCCGAGGCGGCGATCCGCACCTTTGACGAACGCTTGCGATTCCTTCGAAGATGGGGATCGGTCGCCGCCCGCTCTGCCCTCGCCAGCAACACCACGGCAAACCGCGGTTTTGTGGCGCTTTGGCGCAAGAAGTTCGACAGCAGGGGCGGGGTCAACGACGTTTCGAGCGTGGCGGAGGTTCGCGCGCCGCTTTTGCGGCCTGAAGCAATCTTGTCGCCTACCCGCGAGGGACACCGTCCGCCGCTCATCGCCATGGCGCCATGTTGACGCTTTTTCGCCGCCCCGGAATTGGGTGCGCGTGAGGAAGTTCTTGCCCGTCAATTCTTGGGCGGGACCGCATGATCTCGGTGCGCCTCGTGCTGATGGCGATGATGCAAATCGGGATAGTGCACGTGCCGGTGGCGTAGCGGTTCATGCCGGCGCCGGTGCGAGTGCGGCTCGACCACAGGACCGGCGTGATCGTGCCGGTGGTGGGCGTCGTGCACATGGTTGTGCCCGTGTTCGAGCGCCTCGTGCTCATGCGCGTGGTCATACCGTTCTGACGAGTGGAGCCATAAGCCCACACCCATCATCAGCCCGGCCACAATCAGTTTGAGCGTCAGCGGCTCGCCCAGGGCGACGATCGCGAGCAGCGCCCCGATGAACGGCGCAAGCGAGTAATACGCCCCGGTGCGCGCCGTGCCGGGATGCCGCAACGCGAGAATGAACATTACAAGACTGACCCCGATGCCGAAGAAGCCGACCGCGCCCGCAGCGACGACTGTCAACGGCGATGGAAATGTCGCACCGGTGGTCAAGGCAAGTGCGACATTGACGGAGCCAGCCACCAATCCTTTGAGCATGGCGATCACGACTGGATCCGTCGCCGAGATCTTGCGCGTGAAATTGTTGTCGAGGCCCCAGGCCAGACATGCGCCGGCGACGAGCAAGGCTCCAAGCCTGAATGCGACGCCCTGTCCTACCCACGTCAGTAAAGCGGCGCCGGCGAGGATTGCGAAGGCGCCGAACAGCAAACGGCGATCGACATTCTCGCGATAGAAGAACCACGCGATCACCATGGTCGCAAGGCCTTCGAGATTGAGCAGCAGCGCGCTGCTCGACGCGGTGTTCAGCGTCAGGCCATACATCAGCAGCACCGGCGCGAGCACGCCGCCCGTGCCGATGGCGAGCGCGAGCCAAGGAAAATCACTTCGTCCAAGCTGCGCTTCGCCTTGCGTTGCCGCCTTGCCGCGCAGCAACCGGTATATCGCTAGCCCCAGCCCCGCGCCTAGGTAAAGCAGCCCCGCCAGCATGAAAGGAGGAGCGCCGCCAAGGAGCATCTTCGAAAGCGGAGGCGTCGCGCCAAACAATGCGGCCGAGCCCAGGGCGAGCGGCACGCCCGGAAATAGATGATCGCGGGAATGAACGTCCGACGTGTGGGAACCTTATGCGCCGGCCAAGGCCTCAATGACGCGACACTCGCTAATCTGGCCGTGCGTGCAATCCGTCAACATCCTGCTCAACTCGGCCCGAAGCGCCACGAGCTGACCGATGCGCCGGTCGATCACGCCAAGATGGCGGACGGCGATCTGGTCGACGTCGGCACAGGCCTAATCCGGGCGCTCGCTCATCGCCAGAAGTTCCCGTATGGCTTCGACCGCGAAGCCCAATTCGCGGGCGCGTCGAATGAAATTGAGGCGAGCGATCTTGGCGAGGCCGTACCGCCGCTGGTGGCCTTGCGTGCGCGGCGGCGAAGGTATGAGCCCAATGCCCTCGTAGAAGCGGATCGTCGGCGCCTTGACGCTGGAACGCCGCGCCAACTCACCAATTGCGATATTCATGAAAAATGCCCCTTGAAGCTCTAGTGACTAGAGATTGTAGGCTATCGGCAGAACCGATGAAAGAGATGCGACCATGGCCGACGATTGCTGCTCCCCGAACGATGACTGCTGCGCACTGCCCCCCTTGGAGTTTCCCGAGCGTGTAGCCCAACCCGAGGACCAACCGCGTGCTGTGGCAGGCGCATGTTGCGCGCCGGGCGTGCCGGTGTTCGACTGCGTCGACCCCCGCTACAAGCGCGCGCTTTGGTTCGTCATCGCGCTCAACGGCGCGATGTTCCTGACGGAAATGTTCGCCGGCCAGCTCGCGGGCTCGCAAGCGCTGAAGGCCGACGCGCTCGATTTCCTCGCCGATACCGTCACCTACGGTCTGAGTCTTGCCGTGATCGGCGCAACTTTGCGCACGCGCGCCACGGCGGCGCTGTTCAAGGGCGTGAGCCTCAGCGTCATGACCGCCTGGGTGATGGGCTCGACGATCTATCACAGCCTCGTTCTAGGCCTGCCGCGCGCCGAATTGATGGGCGGGATCGGCGCGCTCGCGCTCGCGGCCAATCTGGCCACGGTGGTCCTGCTCGTGCGCTACAAGGACGGCGACGCCAACGTGCGTTCGGTCTGGCTGTGCTCGCGCAACGATGCGATCGGCAACGTCGTGGTGATGGCGGCGGCGCTCGGCGTTTGGACGACCTCGACGGCGTGGCCCGATCTTGGCGTCGCGGCGGTGATGGCCGGCATCTTCCTCACCTCGTCAATCCAAATCCTTCGCCAGGCGTGGGTGGAGTATCGGGCGGGACGCGATCATTCCGGCCAAGGTGAGGGGGCACGAACGGGAGCATGACTATTGCAGGCGTTGCACTTGCGGAGGCATGGCGTCACCGCGCCGCCTCCTTCATCATGATCGCGACAATGACGCCCGACAGAAAAGTCAGCGCCCCGACGGCGGCGATGGCGGCGGCGAAGCCGAACGCATCGGCGATGATACCCGCCGCGAGCGCCCCGATCGCGTATCCCAGATCACGCCAGAATCGATAGACGCTCAACGAGCGCGCGCGCCAGGACGGGTGGGAAGCGTCGGACACGGCGGCGATCAAAGCTGGATAGACCATCGCGGTCCCCAGGCCGATCAGCAGGCTCGCCAATAGCCACCATTCGAACGCGTGCGTCGCCGCCGTGAGGAACAGGCCGCCCGCCTGCACCCACATACCCGCCGCGATCAGGCCCTTGCGGCCCCAGCGGTCGCTCAGCGGGCCGGTCACGGTCTGCAAGATGCCCCAAGTCGCGGGATAGACGGCCTTGAGGACGCCGATGCGCTCCACCCCAAGGCCGAAGCTGGCGAAGAACAGCGGAAACAGACCCCAGCTCATTCCATCGTTCAGGTTGTTCACCAGCCCGGCCTGGCAGGCGGCAAAGAGATTGCGGTCCTTGAAAGACGTGCGGCGAAACACTTCCCAGAATGGCGCCGGGGATGGCTTCTGCGCATAAGACGCCAGCTCCAGGCGGAGGTGGTCGTTGGTGTCGCGAACGAGGAAGATCGAGAGCCCGAGGCCAAATAAAGCATAGACAATTCCGATGTAAAAAGGGTCTGGGCGCAATCCAGACTGACCCGCGATGTAGCCGGTGAACAGCGCGGTCAGGCCCACCACCGGCAGCGAGAACCAGCCGATGCTGAGCATCTGTTCGACCAGCCTCGCCGGATACCATGGCGGCATCACCGTGCGGACCAGCACGCTCCACGCAAACGCTGCCAGCCGCCCGATGGCGCGCAACACGCCGATCACCACTGCGCCGACGTTCGCCAAAAGGTCGATAAGCCAATTCATGTCCAGACCCGCGTGTAGCGGTCGCCGAGCCCGGTGAGCAACTCATATTGCGCGAGCCCCGTGGTGGTGGCGAGCGCCGTCAGATCGAAGT
>JAYUFK010000328.1:0-52654 GCA_043739325.1 Methylocapsa sp.
GCGGAAGTTGCTCATCAAAACCGCCCGTCGCCCCACGAGAATCAACGCCCGATTCTAGCGCAACCACAGGCGCAATGTTAAGTCCGACAGGCTGCTAGACGTTCGATCGACCGGCGGCGCTCCAGCGCGCCGCCGCGACGTCGTCGCCTTGTTTCGCCTCGACCCAGTCTCCGCTTGTCCCGTCCGTGAGGCGGGCGCGCTTCCAAAACGGCGCGCGGGTCTTCAAATAGTCCATCAGAAAATCCGCCGCCGCAAACGCCGCGCTGCGATGCGCGGAGGCGGTGACGACCAGCACGATCTGCGCTCCCGCGCGAATATCGCCGAACCGGTGAATGACGGTGACGCCAAGCAGGGGCCAGCGCGCCTCGGCCTCGGCAACAACGCGGGCCAGTTCTTCCTCGGCCATCCCCGCATAGTGCTCGATCTCGAGGCTCGCGAGGCGCCCGCCCTCGTCGCGGCACAGGCCGACGAAGGTCACGATGGCGCCGATGTCGGCGCGCCCGGCGGAAAGCGCGCACGCCTCCGCGGCGGCGTCGAAGTCTTCGGCCTGAACGCGGACGGTGGCCATGATCTAGCCGCCCGTCATCGGCGGGAAGAAGGCGATTTCGCGCGCCCCGGCGATCGCCACATCGTGGCGCACATGCGCGCGGTCGATGGCGGCGCGAATGACCGACGCCTTCTCGAACGCGTAGGCATAGCCTTCGCCGCGCGCGCTGAGCCAGGCAATAAGATCTCCCACCGTCGCGACTTCGGCGGGCGGGGCGATCTCTTCCTCGGACTTGCCGATGCGCTCGCGCACCCAGGCGAAATAGACAGCTTTCAAAACGCCTCGCTATATCCCGAAATGGTCGTAACTCGCCTTCATATAGTCCCAGCCGGTATAGAGTGTAAGCAGCGCGGCGACCCATAGCAGGACGATGCCGATGGCGATCGAGCCGGGCAGCACCGCCTCGCCGGCCGGGCCGACGATGAGAAAGCCCAGCGCCACGAGCTGCGCCGTGGTTTTCCATTTGGCCACCGTGCTCACCGGCACCGAGACGCGGAGCTCGGCGAGATATTCGCGCAGGCCCGAGACGAGGATTTCGCGGCAGAGAATGACGATGGCCGCCCATAGCGACCAGCCGGCAATCGTCTTGTTGGCGGACAGCACGAGCAGCACCGCCGCGACCAGCAGCTTGTCGGCGATGGGATCGAGCATGCGGCCAAGCGAGGATTGTTGCGACCACGCTCGCGCCAGATAGCCGTCGAAGAAATCGGTGATCGCCGCCGCGGTGTAGATCGCCAGCGCGGTCCAGCGCGCCCACGCCTCGGCCGGCCAGAAAAGAAACGCGACCACCAGCGGCACCGCCACGAGCCGACCATAGGTCAACATGTTTGGCAGATTCAGATGGGTGCGCGCCGGCTGCGTCGAAATGGGAACCATGAAGGCTGCAAAAGACATGGTCGCAGGCAACGCGTCAATAGCTGCGAATGGGCGCGATCATGGCGGCGGCGCACGATTTGGCGTGCGGCTTCACAGCCGGGGCCGCGGACATCCGGAGGGTCGGCGGTTTTGCGTATGGTATGTAGCAATTTCAATATGATGCGATGCCAATTTCCGCCGCGTCGACGTTTTGCACGTCAAGCTCGCAACAGAGGCCGCAACATTTCGCGCATCGCTCAGCTTTGAAGCCCGCCCAATCGAACGAGCAGCGAATTCCACGGCGCTAGGTTTATCTGCGGTCGTCATTATTGAAGATTAACACGCTTTTGTTTTTTCCGAAATATATATATATGTAAGCCACTGAGAACTTAGCGTTATTTCCGATGGCTTGCTGACGCGCGTTTGTCCTGACGCCACGGCCCAAGCTAAACGCACCGACGCGGGAGACGCCGCGTTAATCCGCTCTCGCCCATAATGCCGCCGCGCCGCTGGTTCAGATTTTCGATTCTCCGCCGCCGGCGGCGACAAGGCCGAGGGTTCAATGAAAGTTCTTTCCTCTTTCGCACGGTGCGCCTTCGCGAGCTTTTTCACACTCGCGCTGAGTCTTGGCGAAGCCCGCGCGACAACGCCCGTCGCGCTGCCGCCCGCCTGCACAGGCCATGACCTTGCGGAGGGCGTCGATCTCAGGCCCGCGCTGGCGCGGCGCGCCGACGATCTCGTCAACGGGCAAGGCTTGCTGTGGCGCATCGAACGCGACGGCGTCGCGCCGTCTTACCTCTACGGCACGATCCATACTTCAGATGCAGATGTGATCGCGCTTGCCAATGAGGCAGCCAAGCTGATCGATGCCGCCAAAGTCGTCGCCACGGAACTTGGCGCGCCGCTCGATCCGGTCGACAAGGCTCAGATGGCCGGCGAAATGGTCGCGCAGGCGGTCGATCACGACAACGATACGCTCGCCGGAACGCTTCCCGCCGCCAACAGCGCGTTCATCGACGCCTATCTGACCAAGCGTGGGTTTCCCAGCGCTTTCGCCCATCATTTGAAGCTGTGGTTCCTTGCGGTGATGACTTCACTGCCCGAGTGCGAGACCAAGCGCGCCGCCCTGGAACTACCCGTCGTCGACGATGTCATAGCGAAAGAGGGTAAGGATCGGGGTCTGCCGGTCATCGGACTGGAGACCATCAAGGAGCAAATGGATATTATGTCGGCTTTGCCGAATGATGTGTCGGCCACGCTGCTGGCGCAAAACGCGCGCAACCCCAGTCTGAGCGAGGACGGCTTCGTCACGATGCTGCGGCTGTATCGGGAAAAGCGGCCGGCGGAAATTCTGGCGATCATGGACTCAATGCCGGGGCTCACACCGAAGGAGCGCAATGCGCAAGACAGTTTCCTGAGCCTGATGATCGGCCGCAATGCGACGATGGCGGAACATGCAAAACCCTTGCTGGCGGCAGGCGGCGCCTTCATCGCCGTGGGGGCCCTGCATTTGCCGGGCAAGCAGGGCTTGGTCGAACTCTTCCGCGCCGCCGGATATCGCGTTGTCAATGTCTGGTGACGCAATTACGGCGCGATACGTAGTCCTTTGCAGACCTCGTTTCGCGCCGCTGGTTTGCGGCCTACAGATTCAATCGATTATCAGAACTTGTAGTTCACGCCGACGCGAACGACCGATCCCGCCGCCCTCGTGCTTGAAATGTAATCGATGCCGTTGAGCGCGGCGACACTGCGAACAACGCCATTGCCGACAGCGCTCGTCGTCCGCTTGCCAAGATCGTAGTAGAGGTATTCACCCTTGAACGTAATGTTGTTGGTGAGCGCATATTCCGCGCCGCCGCCGATGGCGTAGCCAACCTTCGAACTCGACGACGATCCCGACCACAGGCCGCCAGGAACGGCGTTAGGAACAACCGAAGTGTCGGTTTTCACACCGCCATAAGCCAGGCCGCCTGTCGCATAAACCAGCAGGCGATCGTACGGCGTGAAGCCGACACGGGCGCGCAGGGTTCCAAGATAATCAAGACGCGACCTGGCATTGGTCGTTAGCGTTGTGCCCAGAACCGTAGCGGTGCTGGTGAAAGACGCGGACTTCTTCATGCTCGAATAATCGAGATCGGTCTCGGCGCCCACGACGATTGAACCGATTTGGTAGTTGTAACCGATCTGGCCGCCGCCGATAAATCCGTTGCCTCTGGTGTTGAGGCTGCCTGGCACAAGCGCCGGACCAAGGCCGATAAACCCGGGCGTGCCGGTGGTCTTTGTCGATCCATTCTGGCCGAAAATCCCGCCAGCGTTCAAACCGACGTAAAATCCGGTCCACGTGAATAGCGGCGGCGGCGGTAGATAAGCTGGCGCAGGAGGCGCTTTGCTTGTCGGAAGATCGGCGGCGCTCGCCGGCAGCGCAATTGAGATCCCCAGTATCGTAAGAGCAACACCGCATAGCTGCGTAAAGTTCTTCATCACCGTCTCCTCTGTGCGTTGGCGCCATCGTAGATACGAGGTCCGACACAATTAGGCTCAGCGCCAGAGCACGACGCAGGCCTCACGATCGAGGCCTAGATCAAACGGCCGAATTTGTTCATTTCGTGGCGTTGCGTTTGATTGAGCCGCGGACGGAGACATCGGCTCGACGCGGACTCTGCGGCGCAAACGCGCAGCGGACGAGGGCCGGCGTTGCCAAAACCTGAAATGCGCGACGCAACAGCGCTCGCAAAATCACGCGATTGTGATCGACATCGGGTCGAACCGCTTATCGCATTTCGTCGCGCTCACTCGCCATACGGCGCCCAGATGTTCTTGACCTGCGTCGCGCGGCGCAAGAATTCTCTGCCCTGAGCGCGGCGCCAATCCCGCGCGCCCGCAAACGTCCACGTCGCCTTGAGATTGCTGATCGAAGCCGCCTCGACCATCGCGGCGCCGGCTTCATCGCCAGCATACCAAAGCGCGTCGATGCCTTCATGCTCGGCCAGCGTCTTCGCCAATTCCGCCGACTGCCCGGTGACGATGTTGAAGACGCCAGCGGGAACATCGGATGTGTCGAGCACCTGATAAAACTCCGTCGCGCAAAGCGGATGCGCTGATGACGGCGCAACGATAACGCGGTTGCCCACCGCAATCGCCGGCATGGTCAGCGAGACGAGCGCCAGCAGCGGCGCCTCTTGCGGGCAGACCACGCCCATCACGCCAAACGGCTCGTTCATCGCCAACGTGATGTGCCTCGCTCTAGCGGTGTGAACGGCGCCATCGTATTTATCGGCAAAGCCGGCGTAGAAGAACGTGCGCCGGATCGCGGCTTCGACCTCCGCTTTTGCCTGCGCGGTCGTGGCGCCGGTCATCATGCGCAAGCGCGCCGCGAATTCCTCGGCGCGGGCGGCAAGATTTTCCGCGACATAGAACAACACCTGCGCGCGATTGTGGCCGCTGACGGCGCCCCAAGCCGTCGCCTTGCTTGCGGCCTCCACCGCGTTGCGAATGTCCTTGCGATTGCCCAGACCCGCGTGGCCGATCGCCGCGCCCTTGGGATTGAGCACGGCGTAGGAATAGCCGGAATCCGGCCGCGCCTGCTTGCCGCCGACATAGAGCTTTGCGGTGCGGTCGATCTCGTCCGCGCCCAGGGCCTCGCCCGTTCCCGGTTGCGCGGAAAGCGCGCGCGTTGCGGTTTTTATTTTCGACTTCGGCGCGAAATCCGGCGGCGCGAGGTATTCGCACAAGCCCTCGCGCCCTCCCTCGCGGCCAAAGCCGCTTTCACGATAGCCGCCAAATCCCGCAGCGGCGTCGAAGAGATTGGTCGCGTTGATCCACACGACGCCGGCCTTGATCTGCGCGGCGACTTCGAGCGCGCGATTGATATTTTCCGACCACACCGAGGCCGCAAGTCCGTAGCGCGTGTTGTTGGCGAGCGCGATCGCTTCGTCGGGCGTGCGGAACGTCATCGCCACAAGCACGGGCCCGAAAATCTCGACCTGCGCCAGCATCGAGGCGGGCTCGACATCGGTGATGAGCGTGGGCGGATAGAAGCAGCCTTGCGCCGGCGCCGCGGCCTTGGGACGCCAGATTTTCGCGCCATCGCGAGCGCCCTCATTGACAAGCCGCGTCACGCGCTCAAGTTGCTCGGGCGCGACGAGCGCGCCGATGTCGGTCGATTTGTCGAGCGGATCGCCGACCCGCAGATGCTCCATGCGGGCGCGCAGCTTTCCGTAAAACTTTTCCGCAATGCCTTCCTGCACCAGCAAGCGCGATCCAGCGCAGCACACCTCGCCCTGATTGAACCAGATCGCATCGACGACGCCCTCAACGGCGCCGTCAAGATCGCTGTCCTCGAACACGATGAATGGCGATTTGCCGCCAAGCTCCAGCGACAGTTTCTTGCCACTTCCGGCCGTAGCCTTGCGGATGGCGCGCCCGACTTCCGTCGACCCGGTGAAAGCAATCTTGTCGACGCCCGGATGCTTCACCAGCGCTTCGCCTGGCGCGCCATCGCCAGTGACGATGTTGACGACGCCCTTGGGCAGGCCGGCGTCGCGGCATATTTCGGCGAAGGCCAGCGCCGTCAGCGGCGTAAATTCAGCCGGCTTCAGCACGATCGTATTGCCAGCGGCGAGCGCTGGCGCGATCTTCCAGGCGAGCATCAGCAGCGGAAAATTCCACGGGATGATCTGGCCGCAGACGCCGATCGCGCGATGCTCTGGAAATTCGCTCTCGATGAGATCCGCCCAGCCAGCGTGATGATAAAAATGCCGCGCGACGAGCGGCACGTCGAGATCCCTGGACTCGCGGATCGGCTTGCCGTTGTCCATGCTCTCAAGCACGGCAAGAAAGCGCTCGCGCTTCTGGATGTGGCGCGCCAGTGCATAGAGATGACGCGCGCGCACCGCGCCCGGCGTCGCCGACCATTGTGGAAAGGCTTTGCGCGCCGCCGCCACCGCCTTGTCGACATCGCCCGATGTCGCCTGCGTCACCCGCGCCAGCAGTTTACCCTTGGCTGGATTCGTCACGTCGAACAATTTGCCCGGCCGCGTAAAGGCGCCATCGATGAAATGGCCAAAGCCCGCTTTATGCGCCTCGAGCCAGGCGACGACATGGTCGTTGCTTTCGGGCGATGGTCCGTATTCCATCGTGCGCAAAATGTCCTTGATCTGTCCCATAAAATGTCCTCACGCCATCGCGTGGCGGTAGCCGGCGGAATAATGTCCGGTGGCGAAATGCTCGAGCTGACGCTCGATGTCGTTGAGCAGCGCGCTGGCGCCGATGCGGAAGAGATCGGGCTGCAGCCAGCGCACGCCGAGCTCTTCCTTCATGAGGAACAGCCAGTTCAGCGCGTCCTTGGCGGTGCGCAATCCGCCCGCCGGCTTGAAGCCGATCTTGACGCCGGTATGCTCGCCGTAATCGCGCAGTGCGCGCAGCATCACGAGGCTGACCGGCATCGTCGCGTTGACGTCTTCCTTGCCGGTAGAAGTCTTGATAAAGTCGGCGCCAGCCTGCATCGCCACCATGCTGGCGCAATAAACATTGCGCAAAGTCTTGAGATCGCCGGTAGCGAGTATCGCCTTCAGATGCGCCGCGCCGCAGGCTTCGCGCATCGCCTTGACTTCCGCGTGCAGCGCCGCCCAGTCGCGGTTGAGGACAAACGCGCGGGTTATCACAATATCAATCTCCCCGGCGCCCTCGCTCACCGCATATTCGATCTCGGCGAGCCGCTGCTTCAGCGGCGTCAGTCCAGTGGGAAATCCGGTAGCGACGGAGGCGACGGGAATGCCGGAGCACTTCAAAGCCTCCACAGCGGCGCCGACCATTGTCGGATAAACGCAGACAGCGCCAACCTTGGGCGGATCGTCGGCGAGATCGAGCGCCCGCAGCAAATCGTCGCTCAGCGGGCGCCGCGCCTTGGCGCACAGACGACGCACACGCCCCGGCGTGTCGTCGCCCGCCAGCGTCGTCAGATCGATGCAGGTCAACGCCCTGACGAGCCACGCCGCCTGCCACGCCTTCTTGACCGAGCGGCGCGCCGGCAGGCTCGCGGTGCGGCGCTCGACGGCGCTGAGATTGACGCCGACGTTTTCAAACCACGCCGGCTCAAGCGGCATGCCGGGATTTCGTTCGAGATTGTGCCCCGCTTTAGGCGCCGGCCTCGTCAACTCGTCCACGCTGCATCTTTCCGTTTTTGCGCGGACCGCCTGGCGCCCGTGCAACAGGGCGAATGTAGCGGCTTTGCCCGGCGCCGCGCAATGTCAGCCGCCAATGCGCGCCAGCGCGGCTTGCTTGATGTAATCGTAGACCGCCTGCGCCGCCGGCAACAGGGCGCGGTTGCGGACGCTGATCAGGCTGTAGGGCTGTACGACGATCGGCGCTTCGGTCGGCAGGATCGCCAGCGCGCCCGCCGCCCCGCCCTGGGCTGTGGCGAATCTTGCGGCCTCAAGCGAGAACGGCGCGATGGCGTCGGACTTGGCGACGAGGATCATTGTCAGCAGCAAGGACGAGGTATTGGACACTCGTTCCGGCGGCTGCAAATTGCGCGTCAGGAACATGTTTTCAACGATGCGTCGCAACGGCGTGCCGCGCGGCTGCATGACCCAGTTATAGCCCACCATTTCGCTGAGCGGCGCCGGGCCGCGCTGCAACAGCGGATGGCCCGCTCGGACGATCAGGCACGCCTCCTCGACGCCGATGTTCAGGCTTTCGAACATCCTGGCGTCGAGATCGTCGGGAATGCGCGCGATGATGAAATCCAGCCGCGAGGCGAGCAGCTCGCGCGCCAGAACCTGGCTGGTGTCGAGCTTGATGGTCAGTTCGATCTTCGGGAACAGCGCCCGCAACGTGCCCAGCGCCGGCGCCGCCAGCTCGATCGCCGGCGCCGTCACCGCGCCAAACGCCACCGAGCCGGAGCGGCCCGTGCGGACATCGGCGATTTCCTGCTCGGCATGGTGTAGTTGCAGGAGCAGCGAGCGGGCATGGCGCGCCAATGACTGACCAAGCATGGTCAGGCGAACGCCGCGCGCCAGCCGCTCGCACAATTGCGCATGCAGCAACGTCTCCATCTCGCCGATCATGCGCGAGGCGGCGGGCTGGGTGATATTCAGCGCGGCGGCGGCGGCGCTCACCGTTCCATAGTCTTCCAGGGCGACGATCATGCGCAAATGCGTCATTTTCAGGCGGCTACGGTGCAACGACCCGCCCGGCGGCGGGTCCAGCGGCAGACCGGCGCGGCCAAGCGCGAGCCTCGTTTCGTTCATTAGGCTGCTCGTTTATGTGAGATAGGCGGATATTCGCCTGTTCATATACCATTTTGTTATGGCTCGCGGCATGCATCGCATTTGACTGTCATGCCAGGAACAAAATACGTAGCGCGCAGGCGCGGCAGGCGCTGGCGGCGGGCCAAATAGCGCCTGCCGCCAGCGCCTTATCTTGCGAAAGCAGGGGCGCGCCGCGTCATGCGCTCGCATGACACGTCACTCAGGGAGGAATGCATATGAAGTTGAAAACTTTCGCCGCCGCAATTGCGCTCGGCCTGATCGCCGTCGCTGGCGTCGCCCAAGCTGAAGACAAAGGCACCATCGGCATCGCCATGCCGACCAAGACTTCGGCGCGCTGGATCGCCGACGGCGACAACATGGTCAAGGTCTTGCAGGCCAAGGGCTACAAGACCGACCTCCAGTATGCCGACGACGACATTCCGAACCAGCTCGCGCAGATTGAGAACATGATCACCCAGAAGGAAAAAGTCCTGGTGATCGCGGCGATCGACGGCACCACCCTGTCGGGCGCTCTCGAGAAGGCTGCCGCCGCTGGCATCAAGGTCATCTCATATGACCGCCTGATCGTCGGCTCGCCTAACGTCGACTATTACGCGACGTTCGACAATTTCGGGGTTGGCGTGCTGCAGGCTGGCACCATCGTCAAGGGTCTTGGGCTCGACGCCGGCAAGAACGGCCCGTTCAACATCGAATTGTTCGGCGGTTCGCCCGACGACACCAACGCCTTCTATTTCTATGATGGCGCGATGTCGGTCCTCAAGCCCTATATCGACAGCGGCAAGCTGGTCGTGCAGAGCAAGCAAATGGGCATGGACAAGGTTGGAACCCTGCGCTGGAAGGCGGAAGTCGCCCAAGCGCGCATGGATAACCTGCTCAGCGCTAACTATACCAAGGCTCACGTCGACGCGGTTCTCTCGCCCTATGATGGCCTCAGCATTGGCATCATCTCCGCACTGAAGGGCGTCGGCTATGGCGCGAAGGACCTTCCGATGCCGATCATTTCGGGTCAGGACGCGGAAATCCCGTCGGTCAAGTCGATTATCGCCAAGGAGCAATATTCGACAATCTTCAAGGACACGCGCGAACTCGCCAAGGTGGCGGCGGGCATGGTCGACGCGGTCGTTTCCGGCGGAAAGCCGGAGATCAACGACACCAAGACCTATAACAACAAGGTCAAGGTCGTCCCGGCATATCTGCTGAAGCCGGTCGCAGTCGACGCCAGCAATGTGAAGGCTGCGCTGGTCGACACCGGCTACTACAAGGCCGAACAGCTGCAGTAATCGGCTGATACAAAAAAGCCCCCGCGTTCTTGCGAGCGCGGGGGCATTTGTATGTAATGTGACAATTGCGGCCGACGTATCGGCCCGGCACAAACGAGAGCTTGATGGACGCAATTCTGGAAATGCGGGGGATTTCCAAGAGTTTTCCCGGCGTGAAGGCGTTGCGCGACGTCAATCTCGCGGTCAAGGCGGGCAAAATTCACGCCATTTGCGGCGAGAACGGCGCCGGCAAGTCGACGCTGATGAAAGTGCTCAGCGGGGTCTATCCCTACGGCTCGTATGATGGCCATATCGTCTTTGAGGGCGCTGAGCGCCGCTTCTCGCGCATTGCCGATAGCGAACATCTCGGCATCATCATCATTCATCAGGAACTGGCGCTGGTGCCGCTGCTGTCGATCGCCGAGAACATCTTCCTCGGCAACGAGCCGGCCAGAATGGGCGTCATCGACTGGAACGAGGCGTTCCGGCGCACGCGCGATCTGTTGGCCAAGGTCGGTCTGAAAGAATCGCCCAACGCCCTCATCACCAATCTGGGCATCGGCAAGCAGCAGCTCGTCGAAATCGCCAAGGCGCTCGCCAAGAAGGTCAAGCTTCTGATTCTCGACGAACCGACGGCCAGCCTCAACGAGACGGACAGCGACGCGCTGCTGAAACTGCTCGTTGAATTCAAAGGCCAGGGCATCACCTCGATCATCATCTCGCACAAGCTGAACGAGTTGGCGAAAGTCGCTGATTCGATCACCGTGCTGCGCGACGGCGCCACCGTCGAAACGATCGACTGCCACGCCGAGAAGATCAGTGAAGGCCGCATCATCAAGAGCATGGTCGGGCGCGAAATGTCGGATCGCTATCCCCCGCGCACCCCGAAGATTGGCGAACGTCTTTTCGAGATCAGGAACTGGCGCGTCGAGCACCCGCAGCACGCGGGGCGCGAAGTCATCAAGGGGGTCGCGATGAACGTCAGTCGCGGCGAGGTCGTCGGCATCGCCGGCCTGATGGGCGCCGGTCGCACCGAGCTAGCGATGAGCATCTTTGGCCGGGCCTACGGGCGCAATGTCCAGGGCCAGGCGTTCATGAACGGCAAGCCGGTGGATGTCTCGACGATCCAGAGGGCCGTCGCCGCCGGCATTGCCTATGTCACCGAGGACCGCAAAAGCCTCGGCCTCGTGCTCAGCGAGGACATCAAGAACAACGTCACGCTCGCCAACCTGCCGGGCATCGCCTGGCGCGGCGTGATCGACGATCACCGCGAACAGAAGATCGCCCGGCAATATCGCGATCTGCTGAAAATTCGCTCGTCCGGCATCTTTCAGAAGACGCTCAACCTGTCGGGCGGCAATCAGCAGAAGGTCGTGCTGAGCAAGTGGCTGTTCGCGCAGCCGCAAGTGCTGATTCTCGACGAGCCGACGCGCGGCATCGACGTCGGCGCCAAATACGAAATTTACGGCATCGTCAACGATCTTGCGGCGGCGGGCAAAGGCGTCATCGTCATATCGTCCGAGATGCCGGAATTGCTTGGCATCTGCGACCGTATCTATGTGATGAACGAAGGCCGTTTCGTCGATGAAATGCCGGCCAAGGACGCGACGCAGGAAAAGATCATGGCCTCGATCATGAAACAATATGGGGTGGCGGCATGACGCAGAGCACGATCGCGGCGCCGGGCGGCGAGCAGGCCAGCGCCAGCGCCAGCTTCTGGAAGAATAACCTGCGCGACTACGGCCTGCTTGTGTCGCTGCTGCTGATCATGGGCTTCTTCGAATACGCCACCGGCGGCGTTCTGTTTCGCGGCGTCAATGTCACCAACCTGATCCTGCAAAACAGCTACATCGTCATCATGGCGCTGGGCATGTTGCTCGTCATTGTCGGCGGCAACATCGATTTGTCGGTCGGCTCGATCGTCGGCTTTGTCGGCGGCGTCGCGGCGACGCTGATGGTCGGCTTTCACGTTCCGTGGATCGGCATCGACGTCAAGCTTCCATGGGAGCCGGTGATCCTGCTGGCGCTGGTGCTGGGCGGCCTCATCGGCGCGGCGCAGGGATACTTTATCGCCTACAGCAAGATACCCGCGTTTATCGTCACGCTGGCCGGCATGCTGATTTTCCGCGGGCTGACCGGCAACATGCTGCAAGGCCAGTTCGTCGGCCCGTTCGCCAAGGGGTTTCAGTCGATCAGCGCCGGTTTCATCCCTGACTTCAGCAATTTCGGCATGCTGAAAGCCGCCGAGGGTGAAGATCAATTCTTCTGGCTGTCGATGCTGATCGGCGTCGTCGGCGCCGCGACGATGATTTATTCGAGCACGCGGCGCTGGCTGCGCGATAACGCGCAATCGATGGAGACCGAGCCGTTCAGCCTGTTCGTCGGCAAGAACGTCATATTCGCAATATTGATTCTCGGTTTCAGCTACCTCCTCGCCTCGAACAAGGGCCTGCCGAACGTTCTCATCATCATGGGCGTGCTGATTTTACTCTATACATTCGTCACGACCCGCATGACGATCGGACGCCGCATCTACGCAATGGGCGGCAATCGCCTCGCCGCGCAACTCTCGGGCATTCGCACCGAGCGGCTGACCTTCCTGACCTTCGTCAACATGGGCGTGCTCGCCGGCCTCGCGGGCCTGATTGTGGCCGCACGGCTCAACTCGGCGACGCCGAGCGCCGGCAACTCGTTCGAGCTCGACGTCATCGCCGCCTGCTTCATCGGCGGCGTGTCGGCCTCGGGCGGCGTTGGCAAGGTGATGGGCGTCGTCATCGGCGCGTTCTTCATGGGCGTCATGAACAACGGCATGTCGATCCTCGGCATCGGCATTTTCTGGCAGCAGGTGGTCAAGGGCATCGTGCTGCTCGCGGCGGTCTATGTTGACGTGTACCAGAAGAACAAGGGGTAAGCGGACGGCTACTTCAACCGTCGCGCCTTGGCGAACTGGTCGAACGCCACGACCAGCACCACGATCAGGCCGATCGTGATCTGCTGGACGTAGGAATTGACGTTCATCAGCACGAGGCCGTTGATCAGCACGCCGATCAGCACCGAGCCGATCACCGTGCCGAAAATCGTGCCGACGCCGCCGAACAGACTTGTGCCGCCGATGACGACGGAGGCAATCACCGTTAGTTCATAGCCGATGCCCGCGACGGCCTCGGACGAATTGAGCCGCGCCGAAAGCACGAAACCCGCGAGGCCGGCGAAGAAGCCGACGATCACATAAACCGACATCAGCACGCGCTGGACGTTGACGCCCGAAAGGCGCGCCGCTTCGCGGTTGCCGCCAACGGCGTAGACCGTTCGGCCGTAACGCGTGTAGCGAAGCACGATGTGGGCGAGGATCGCAAAGCTGAGGAAGATGATGACGGGGATCGGCACCTGCCAGAGGCGGCCCTGCCCCCACCAGCGATAATCCGCATCGAAACCGCTGATCGGCCCGGACGAAGAGATCATCAGCGCCGCGCCGCGCCACGCGGACAATCCTCCAAGCGTCACGACGAACGGCGGCACTTTCAATTTTGTGATCGCCAGCCCGTGCAACGCGCCCCCACCCAGGCCGACAAGCATCGCCGCCATCATGGCGGCGAACCAACCGTAGCCCTGCACGGCCTCGCCGCTCAGCGAAAACGACGACGCAGTGCTGCCTTTGGCGATCATCGCCGCGACAAGCCCGGCGCAGGCGAGCAACGAACCGACGGAAAGATCGATGCCGGCGGTCAGGATCACGAAGGTCATGCCGATCGCGATAAGCCCCTCGATCGAAATTTGCCGCATCACATTGAACAGATTGAGCGGCGTCAGAAACGCCGGCTCAAGCAGCGCGAAAACGATCATCAGAATGACAAGGCAGATCGCCGGCGCATAGCGGCTGAGCGTGCCCAGAAGCGTCGCATTCGCATTGCGCGACGGGGCTGCTTGTGTCACTTCGCTCATTGGCGGAGGCCTTCGCTGGCGTCGGCCCGGACGCTGAATGCCGGCGCGTCGATTGTCATCATCTGCATCAATTTTTCCTCGCTCGCGTCCCGCCGCAATATGCTGCCTGTCACGCGGCCCTCGCGCATCGTCACGATGCGGTCGCTGATCGCCAGCACTTCCGGCAATTCCGAGGAGATGGCGATGATGGCGATGCCGGCGTTCGCCATCTTGTCGAGCTGCTGATGCACCTCGGCCTTGGCCGCGATGTCGATGCCGCGCGTCGGTTCGTCGACGATCAGCACGCGCGGCTGCAGCGCCAGCCAGCGCGCCAGCACGACTTTCTGCTGATTGCCGCCCGAGAGATCCGCGATCTTCACTTCTGGGGAGGACATGCGGATATCAAGCGCGCGGCGATAGCGCTCGACCAGCTCATCCTCAGCCGAGTCGCTGACGAAAATGCCGCCCCATGTGAGGGCGCCGAGACTGGTGATCGCCAGATTGTGACGCACGGCCAGATCGAGAAACAGCGCTTGTTGTTTCCTGTCTTCCGGCACAAGGCCGAGGCCGCAACGGATCGCGTCGAGCGGCGTACGGATCGTTACGCTGCGACCATCGATTTTGATTGTGCCGCTGGCGCTCGGATCGGCGCCGAACAGACAGCGCGCGACCTCCGTTCGCCCCGCGCCCATAAGGCCGGCGAGCCCGAGTATTTCACCCGAACGCACTTCAAGCGCCACATTGCGCAGGATCGTCGCGTGCGGGCGTGAGCGATCGCGAACGCTTGAAAGGCCCTCCAGGCGCAGGACGACGGGGCCCGGCGCACGCTCGCCCAGCGGCGTGAACAATTGCGCGCGCGACCGCCCGACCATCATGCGAATGATGTCGTCGAGGCCGAGATTGGCGACATCCCCGCCGCCGACGCGCCGCCCATCGCGCAGCACCGTCACGCGGTCGCAGACCCGCATCACTTCCTCGAGGCGATGCGTCACGTAGATGATGCCGAGCCCGCGGGAGCGCAAATCGCGCACGATGTTGAGCAATTGTTCGACTTCATGCTCCGCCAGCGCCGAGGTCGGCTCGTCCATCACGATGAGGCGCGATTTCATCGACAGCGCGCGGGCGATCTCGACCATCTGCTGCTCGGCGACCGAGAGATCGCTCACTAGCGCCATCGGATCGAGATGCAATCCCAGATTGGCCAATTGTCGCGCTGTCTCGTCGCGCATGGCGCTCCATGAGATGAACGGCGCGCGGCCGGGCTCGCGGCCCAGATACATATTCTCGGCGATCGTCATCGTCGGGATCAGGTTGAATTCCTGATAGATCGTCACAACGCCGAGGCGATGCGCATCGGGCGGGCTACGCAGCGTGACGGCGGCGCCGTCAAGAGCAATTGTGCCCGAATCAGGCTGGTCCGCCCCTGAAAGAATTTTCAGCAGCGTCGACTTCCCCGCGCCGTTTTCGCCGAGCAGGCCGTGGACTTCGCCCGGCAGCACCTCGAATGATACGTCGTCCAGCGCGAGCACGCCGGGGAATCGCTTCGAAATCCCCGACATTCGCAGAAGCGGCTCAGTCATCGCGCGGACATTCGTTGGAAGGAAGGGCTGAACTTTGGCCAGATCGTCGGGCCGCATCCGATGACCCGCCCAATAGATTGAACGGGTCATCGTCATTGCGCCTTGAAGCGATTACTGAACCTCGCTCATCCGTTCGGCCTGATTGAGGTTTTCCTTGGTGATGATGATCGGCGTCAGCAACTCGACCTTAGGCTCGGGCGCCTTGCCGGTGCGAATAAACGCAACCAGCTTGTCGAGCGCCTTGCTGCTTTGACCGCCGGGGAACTGCTCCACCGTCGCCGTCAAGCTGCCGTCCTTGATGCGGCTCAGCGCTTCTGGCAGAGCGTCAAACCCGATCAAGGCGACCTTGCCGGTGAGGCCGCGCGCCTTCACCGCTTCCATCGCGCCGAGGATCATGTCGTCGTTGGCGGCGACGATCACGTCTGGCGGCGCCTTCATCGCGGACAGCGCCGCTTCGGTGACGGAGAGACCCTTGACGCGGTCGAACTCGGCGGTCTGTTCAAACACAATCTTGTACTTGTCCTTCACCGGATCGAGCACAGTGTGAACGCCCTTGTTGCGATCGATCGCCGGACCCGCGCCGGGCTGTCCCTGCAGATTCATGATGTTGGCGCCGTTGGGAAACATCTTCATGATGAGCTGCGCCTGCGCCTCGCCGCCCTTGCTGTTGTCGGCGCCGACATGGCCGAGCAATCCCGCGACCTTGTCGACGCGCCGGTCGATGGTCATCACCGGGATCTTGGCGTCCACCGCTTCCTGCAGCGCCGGCGCCATCGCATCGACTTCGTTCGGGCTGATGACGATGCCGTCGACCTTCTTGGCGATCGCCGCTTCGACGTCGGCGGTCTGCTTGGGTGAGGAAACCTGCCCGTCGCCTTCGATGATCTCGATGTTGCCGATCTTGGTCGCCTCGGCTTCCATCAGTTTCAGCATGTGCACGAAGAACGGGAATTTGAGGCCCGGCAGCGAACCGAGAATGACCAGCTTCTTGTCCTCGGCGCGCGCCGGGGCGAACATCGGGATCGCCAAGACACCCGCGACAACCAAGGCGCTTATGAGCGCTCGACGAGACGGAATTATGGATTTGATCGACATACAACACTCCTCCCATGATTTTAGCCGCGATGATCGATGCTCACCGACAGAAACTTCCTCCGCGACGGTCCGAACTCCGGCGATTGCTAAATCGTATGCTTTTTCGACACGGCATAGTGCGAATTCGTTAGAGCGGGAGTCAAGCGAATTCCGCCTATGCGCTTTCCGCCGAACTTATCGGCCTACGTTTCGGCCTTGATCGTCGTGCAAGCCAACCGCGCCATCATCGGCACGGCCTCGCCCATTCTGCGGGCGCGCTCCGGATTGGAGGCGTTGCCGTCGAGCGCCCGCTTGTAGACGCCTTGGACGATCGCCGCGACGCGAAAGAAGCTAAACGCGATGAGAAACGGCCAGTCGGGAATTGCCGGCAGGCCCATGCGCTTGCAATAGTCCGCGACGTAATCAGCCTCCGAGGGAATGCCAAGCGCGCGGCGCTCGATCCCCGCCAGCCCGCGAAATTCGCCGGCGTTCGGCAGGCGCCACTGCATGCATTGATACGCGAGATCGGCATAGGGATGCCCGAGCGTCGAGAGTTCCCAGTCAAGCACCGCGAGCAAACGCGGCGCATCGGACGCGAAGATCATGTTGTCGATGCGCCAGTCGCCATGCACGAGCGCGATGCGTCCGTCATCGGCGGGAACATGCGCGCCGAGCCATTCGATCAGGCGATCCATATCCGGCATCGCGCTGGTTTCGCTGGCGCGATATTGCTCGGTCCAGCGTTGCAACTGCCGGGCGAAATAGCTGCCGGGCCGGCCGTAATCGGCCAAGCCGACGGCGGCGATGTCGACGCTGTGCAACCGCGCCAGCGCCACGTTCATCGCGTCATAGATCGCCGTGCGCTCGTTTGGCGCGAGGCCGGGCAGCGCCGGATCCCAGAAGATGCGCCCTGCGACATGCTGCATGAGATAGAACATCGAGCCGATGATGTTCTCGCCCTCGCATAGCGCCAGCGGTCGCGGCACGGGAAAGCCGACGCCATGCAGCGCGCCAAGCACGCGGAACTCGCGATCCACAGCATGCGCCGATTTCAGCAGTTTGCCCGGCGGTTTCCGGCGCAGGACGTAACGTTGCGCCTGCGTATCGACCAGATAGGTCGGATTCGACTGACCCGTGTCGAACTTCCTGGCGTGCGCCGGCGCGGAATAGCCCGCGACATGCGTCAAAGCCCAGGCATCGAGAGCTGTGCAATCGTCGGGGAACGCGCTCATCGCACAGCGTTCGCAAGGCGTTCGTCGGCCGGCTTCGCATTGGTGTAGCGCTTCAACTCGGCTTTCGCGACGACGCGACGATGCACCGCGTCGGGGCCGTCGGCAAGGCGCAGCGTGCGCACGTGGGTCCACATGTTGGCGAGCGGAAAATCCTGACTAATGCCGGCGCCGCCATGCATCTGGATGGCCTGATCGATTACTTCAAGCGCGACGCGCGGCGCGATTACCTTGATCTGCGAAATCAGCGGCGCGGCGGCGCGCACGCCTTGCGTGTCCATCGTATAAGCAGCCTTCAAACATAGGAGACGCGCCATCTCGATTCCCATGCGGCTTTCCGCGATGATGTCGTGATTGGCGCCGAGCGCGGCGAGCTTCGAGCCGAACGCTTCGCGCGACAGCGCGCGCCGGCACATCGCCTCGAGCGCTCGCTCGGCCTGGCCGATGGCCCGCATGCAATGGTGGATGCGGCCCGGCCCAAGGCGACCCTGCGCGATCTCAAATCCGCGCCCGCGCCCTAGAATAATCGCATCGGCGGCCACGCGCACATCAGTGAAGCGGATGTGCAGATGGCCGTGCGGCGCATCGTCGGCGCCATAGACTTTCATCGCGCGGAGTTTCTCGATGCCCTTGGTATTTGCGGGTACGAGCAACATTGAGTGACGCCCATGGCGGCTGGCGTCGGGATCGGTGAGCGCCATGACGATGTAAAGCGAGCAGCGCGGATCGCCGGCGCCCGACGACCACCACTTCTCGCCATTGAGCACCCATTCTTCGCCCTCAAGCCGCGCGGACATCGCGATGTTCGTGGCGTCGGACGAGGCGACATCGGGTTCCGTCATCAGATAAGCGGAGCGGGCGCGCCCGTCGAGCAGATCGGGCAGCCAGCGCGCCTGCTGCGCGGGCGATCCGAAGCGCTCCAGCACTTCCATGTTGCCGGTGTCGGGCGCGGAACAGTTGAAGACCTCGGCCGCGAGCGGCGACCAACCCATCTCCTCGGCGAGATAGGCATATTCGACGGTCGTGAGTCCCAGACCCTTGTCGGAGCCGGTGAGCCAGAAGTTCCACAGGCCGCGCGAGCGCGCCTTAACCTTCAATTCGTCGAAGATCGCGACCATCCGCCGCGTCGGCTTGAATCGGTCGACGTCACGCCCGACTTCGGCTTCGTATTCCGCCTCCAACGGCATGATCTCGTCGCGCACCATCGCGCGCACGGCGCCGATCAGCGGCTGAACTTTTGGCGTCGCGCCGAGATCCATGGGGTTCCCTCCCGTTGCGCAGAATTAGCGCAAGTTGAACTTGAAAGCTGCCCGCGTGCAAGGCGCGGAAATGAAAAGGCCGGGATTGCTCCCGGCCTTTGAGAAACATCGGGTCGACCGACCCGCTTATTTCGGGAACGGCGCCGGGCTGTCCGACAGCGTCTGCAGGTACGCGAGAATGTCGGCGCGCTTCTTGGCGTCGGGCTCGCCGGGATAGCTCATCTTGGTGCCGGGAATATCGGCCCTCGGGTTCGTGATCAGCTTGTTGATGCCCACATAGTCCCAGTTGCCGCCCATGGCCTTGATGCCGTCGGAATAGCCAAAGCCGGCGATCGAGGCCACCGGGCGCCCGACGACGCCCCATAACGGCGGACCGACCTTGGCCACGCCGCCCTTGTCGAAGCTGTGGCAGGCCTGGCACGGCTTGGTGTCGGCCTGGCCCTTGGCGGCATCGGCCTTGGCGAGCAAGGCGGGCAGCGGTTCTTCGGGCGCGCCGCCAGCCTTGGGCGCGGCTGCGGCGGCTTCCGTACCGGCGGGCAGCTCGAAGCCGGGCTTCGCCGGAGGATTGTGAGAAAACATGGCATTGGAAAATACATACAGCGCCATCGTGCCGAGCAGCGCGGGCATGATCGCCAAGGCCATCTTCAACCCGTTGGGGAGGTAGTCCACGGTAACCGTGTTGGAGTTCGTTGTTTCCATGCGCGGCGACGCCCCATGTTCAAATGAATTTGCGACGCGCGGTTGGCGCGCTTCCCGCCCCGTGATTACCCGCTTTGCGCTTGTCTTGGCAACACGTATAAACGCGGCCCTTTGTCCTTTTGAAACGCTGAAGCCGCCGCCCGCCGCCATGTCCAGCCCCATCGTTCTGATTCCGGCCCGCATGGCCTCGACGCGGCTGCCGCTTAAGCCGCTGGCCGATATTCACGGCGAGCCGATGATTGCCCATGTCTGGCGGCGCGCGCTCGAAGCCGATGTCGGCCCCGTCGTCGTGGCGGCGGACGATCCGGCCATCGTGCGGGCCGTGGAAGCCGCGGGCGGGCGCGCCATTTTGACGCGCCTCGATCATGCCTCCGGCTCCGACCGGATTTTCGAGGCGATCGGCGCGATCGATCCTGATGGCCGCCATGACATCGTCGTCAATGTTCAGGGCGATCTGCCGACGATCGCCGCTCACGTGGTACGAGCCGCCCTTGGCCCCTTGAGCGACGGGGACGTCGATATCGCCACGCTGGCGACGCCGATCATTCGCGCCGAGGAGCGCGACAACCCGAACGTCGTCAAGGCGGTGGGCGCGCAGATTTCGCCAGGCCGGCTGCGGGCGCTGTATTTCACGCGCGCGAGCGCGCCATGGGGCGAGGGCGAGCTGCTGCATCACATCGGGCTTTATGCGTACCGGCGCGCCGCGCTGGCGCGCTTTGTCGGCCTGCCGCCCTCGCCTTTGGAGCGGCGCGAAAGGTTGGAACAATTGCGCGCGCTGGAGGCGGGCATGCGCATTGATATCGCGCTGGTCGACACCGCGCCGCTTGGCGTCGATACGCCCGAAGATCTGGAGCGCGCCCGCATGATGCTGGCGCCGGGGAGAAAGCATGTCTGAACGAGAAGTCATCGCCTATCAGGGCGAGCCGGGCGCCAATTCGCACATCGCCTGCGCCGAGAACTATCCGGATTGGACGCCCCTGCCCTGCGCGACGTTCGAGGACGCCTTCGCCGCCTTGCAAGACAGCTTCGCCGAACTCGCGATGATCCCGATTGAGAATTCGATCGCCGGGCGCGTCGCCGACATCCACAATCTGCTTCCGGCGTCCGGGCTGCACATTGTCGGCGAAACCTTCTTGCCGATTCACTTTTATCTGCTGGCGCTGAAAGGCGCGAAAATCGAGAACTTGCGCTCCGTCCACAGCCACGTCCACGCGCTCGGCCAGTGCCGCAAGATCATCCGCAAGCTCGGCCTCAAGCCGGTCCTCGCCGGCGACACCGCGGGATCGGCGCGCGAGGTCGCCGAATGGGGCGATGCGAGCCGCGCTTCGCTGGCGACGAAGCTGGCGGGCGAAATTTATGGCCTGCAAACGCTCGCCGAAAATGTCGAGGACGAGGCGCACAATACGACGCGCTTCGTCATCCTGTCGAAGACGCCGAACTGGGCCGCGGCCAACAATGGCCCGCTGGTGACGACGTTCATCTTCCGCGTCCGCAACGTGCCCGCCGCGTTGTACAAGGCGCTTGGCGGTTTCGCGACGAACGGCGTCAACATGACCAAGCTCGAAAGCTACATGGTCGAGGGCGAATTCTCCGCGACGCAATTCCTCGCCGATGTCGACGGCCACCCCGACGATCCCGCGCTGCATCGCGCGCTGGAGGAGCTGGCGTTCTTCTCGCGCGAAGTGCGCGTTCTCGGGGTCTATCCCGCGCATCCGTTCCGGGTGGAGACGCAGAAGGCGGCGGAGTAGCGGGGGCGGCGAATTTGAGTAGGCGATTGTTTGTTTTCAATGGCTTGGAACGCCATTTTCCGCCGTGCTGCGTTGAGCGGAGGACTGGCGAATTCTTAATCGTGCAGAAAAAAATGGCCAGTATTATCGCGAGACAATAATCTTACCAGAATTTTCGATATCCAGAAGAGATATTTCTACACACATTGAAATCGTTAGGGAAATGCGTCCTCTGGCAAGCCTCGATACGGCTGCCCCCTCAGAATTATTGCCGTCATTGCGAGCAAAGCGACGCAATCCACACTCAGGCGACAAAGCACGGCTTTCCCAGCGCACTGTTGCCGCCCGGCGGCGGCCTTGTCCTGGATTGCTTGGCTTTGCTCGCAAGGACGGATGCTTGTGGTCGAGAGCAGGTCGCGGCGAGAGCATCCGCCACGAGCGCAAGGCGATAGCACGAACTGCGTGTCGCGTCCTCGCGCCGCCCCCTGTCCCAAAACGACCCCGGCACATAAATCGCTGCTCCAGCCTCAGTCCATTCTCGTGTTTCAAACGAGGACACCGAGGAGCGCGCCATGCGAGTCGCCTGCATCGCCCTAACTGTCGCATCGCTTTTCCCGCCGTCAGGCGCTTTCGCCGCGACGGCGATGGCGACAATGGGCGTTGGCCTCACCATCGTCGCGCCTTGCGATCCGCGCGTTGGCGGGTCTGGGTGCCACGCCGCTCGATTGATCGTCTCGACGGGACGATCGTCGCCGGACGCGCCTTCCTACTCGATCATAAGACCGCCGTCGGTATTCGCGCCCGGGTTGCTGACGACGACATACTAGAGCTACGCTCGCTTGCAAGCGCCGCTCGATGCGCGGGCGCAACGATGCTGGAGACGGAAGCTGGTTATGGCCTCGCACGCGGGCGATCGAAACGCGATTGAGGCGATCGCCTCGCAGACCCAAACAGTGCAAGCCGCGTTGCTCGCGCTCAACAACATCCATGCGATGCAAACAACGCTTCTGGACGCGGCCGCGTGGCGCAAAATGATCAGCGACGCGTTTGTCGCGACATGTGTTGGCGCCGGCGGCTTGATGATCGCCTTCGATCATACGGCGGATTATTCCAGCGCCAACTTCCGCTGGTTTCGCGCACGGCTGGCGCGCTTCGCCTATGTCGACCGCATCGTCATCGACGCGGCGCTACAAAGGCGCGGCGTTGGCGGGGCGCTGTATGAAGACCTGTTCGCCAAGGCGCGCGCCGCCAGACATGATCGCGTGGTTTGCGAGGTGAATATTGTGCCTGCAAATCCGCGGTCGCTGGCGTTTCACGCCAAACTCGGCTTCCAGGAATTGGAGCAAGGCTCGCCCTATGGCGATGGAAAGATCGTCCAGTATCTCAGCCGCGCGGTGTAGGCGGCGCGCCGTCGAGGAAGCCTTTGCAACCGGGCGCACTCATGCGGTTATGCGCGCGCGAATCCATTGCGCGAGTTCTGCTTCTGCGAGCAAACCGCCAGCGACCGCCTCCATCGCCCGAATGGCGTCGAGCGGCTCGAAACGCAGTGTCGCGCCGTTGTCGGCCAGGAACAGACGCGCCGCGATCCATGCGACGCGCTTGTTGCCGTCGGTAAATCCGTGATTGCGCGCGAGACCGAAAGCATACGCCGCCGCGAGATCGGCGAGATCGACTGCGCCATATGCGGCCGGGTTCTGAGGTCGGGCGAGGGCGGAAAGCACTGCGCCCATATCGCGAACGCCGTCGAGTCCGCCGTGCTCGGCAATCTGTCGATCGTGAATAGCGAGGATCACATCGGCGCCAAGCCAGCGCCAGGAACTCATTTGGCGAGCGCGCGCAAGACTTCACGGTCGTCGTGCATGATTGTTTCGGCAAGCGCCATCTGGCGGGCAAAATCGGGATTGTAGGGCGTCAGCCGATAGCCGCCATCGGGCGCTTCGGTCAGGTAGAGCGTGTCGCCCTTCTTCACTTTCAGCCGCGCCATTGCTTCTTTCGTAAGGATGAGACCGGACGAAGCGCCAATCGTTGTAACTTTGAAAGCGAGCATCGCCAATCCTTTCTATATAATGTTTATTATATAAAAATCTGCTGTGCGAGGCAATGCTCCCTCACTTCGTCCCGAACATCCGATCCCCGGCGTCGCCCAGCCCCGGCACGATATAGCCGTGATCGTTGAGTTTCTCGTCGATTGCCGCAGTCCATATGCCGACATCGGGATGCGCCTTGCTGAGCCGCGCGATGCCTTCGGGCGCGGCGAGCAGACAGACGAAGCGGATGTCGTGGACGCCGCGCTTCTTCAGTTGATCGATGGCGGCGACGGCGGAATTGGCGGTAGCGAGCATCGGGTCCATGACGATGACCAGACGCTCGGCGACATCCGTGGGCGCCTTGAAATAATATTCGACGGCTTTGAGCGTCGCGGGATCGCGATAGAGCCCGATATGCGCGACGCGCGCCGACGGCACGAGATTGAGCATGCCGTCGAGAAAGCCGACGCCGGCGCGCAGGATCGGCGCGAACACCAGCTTCTTGCCCGAAATCATCGGCGCCATCGTCTTGGTGATGGGCGTTTCGACTTCGACCATCTCGATCGGCAGATCGCGCGTCACTTCATAACAAAGCAGCATGCCGATCTCGTTGAGCAATTGGCGAAAGCCCTTGGTCGAGACCGTCTTGTCGCGCATCAGCGTGAGCTTGTGCTGCACCAGCGGGTGGTCGATCACATGGACGTTGGACATCGGGGATTCTCGCAGGGTCAGAGAGCAGGAGCATAGCGGAACTTGCATTCGCGGTGGCGAGCGCCGTTCGAACCGTCCCCAATTTTCGCCCAACGGGCGCCGCGCGCGTTCCCTCCCCCACTACGGTGCAGGGGGAACGACGTCCCGCCCTACAGCTTCCTCAGCGCCACTTCTTCAATCCGATGGCTCGCGCCCTTGGTCAATTGCAGGCTGGCGCGCGGGCGCGTCGGCAGGATATTTTCCTGCAGATTGACGAGGTTGATGCGCGTCCAGATCGAACGCGCGGTCGCCTGCGCTTCCCCGTCGTTGAGATCGGCGTATTTGTGGAAATAGCTGCGCGGGTCGCGGAACGCCGTTTCGCGCAGCAGCATGAAGCGCTGGATATACCATTTCTCCAGCAGCGCCTCGTCGGCATGCAGGAACACCGAAAAGTCGAAGAAGTCCGAGACGAACGGAATTTCCTTACCCTCGCGCGACAGGCGGTTGGGCAGCAGTACGTTCAGCCCTTCGACGATCAGGATGTCCGGCCGGTCGACAACGATCGTCTCACCCGGCACGACGTCGTAAACGAGATGCGAATAAAGCGGCGCCACAACATTGCGCTCGCCCGCCTTCACCTGCGAGAGAAAGCGGATGATGGCGGTGCCGTCATAGCTTTCCGGAAAACCCTTGCGCTCCATCAGCCCCTGGCGCGCCAGTTCGGAATTGGGGTGCAAGAAGCCGTCGGTCGTCACCAATTGAACTTTTGGCGTGTTGGGCCAGCGCGTCAGCAGCGCCTGCAACACCCGCGCCGTCGTCGATTTACCCACGGCGACCGAGCCGGCGATGCCGATGATATAGGGCACCTTGCCGTCGTCGGCGCCGAGAAACCTTTGCGTCGCCTTGAACAGCCCCTGCGTCGCCGCGACATACAGCGCCAGCAACCGCGACAGCGGCAGATAGATGGCGATGACTTCTTCGAGCGAGATCGGATCGTTGGTCGATTGCAGCTTGCGCAGGTCTTCAAGCGTCAGAGTCAGCGGCGCGTCGGCGCGCAATGCGGCCCATTCGTCCCGGGTAAAGCGCCGATACGGCGAGGCCAAGCCATCAGGCAAACGCTCCAACACGCCCTCGATCATACGCTCTGCGCCCCCCGATCGCGCCAGCGCAACCGAGCGGAGGCTCAGGGCTTGCGCGACGCTTTTTCTTCCAGCCCCGAGCGGCCGGTTCGTTGTTCAAGTTCGGCTAAAACGTCGGCCAAGGCAACGCCCCTCGCCTGCAAGGCCACGAGTAGATGATATAGCACGTCAGCAGCTTCGCCCTTCACGGCCGCGTTGTCCTCGCTCACCGCGGCAATGACGAACTCGATCGCCTCCTCGCCAAACTTGCGCGCGCAGGCCGAAGCGCCCTTGTCGAGCAGCGCTTTCGTATAGGATTTGTCTGCGCCCGCTTGCGCGCGTGACGCGATGATCTGGGCGAGGTCGTCGAGCGAAAACATCGTCGGGGCGCCTCGTCGTGTTAAGCAATGAAAGTTGGTGCCCCTGGCCGGAATCGAACCAGCACTCCTTGCGGAACTCGATTTTGAGTCGAGCGCGTCTACCAGTTCCGCCACAGGGGCCCGCTGCAAGCGGTCTGATGGCGCGATATATAGCGGGGCGCGGGTTCAGGTCAACGCCGCATGCGGCGCTTTGGGTTGTCCCCGCTGATTTCGTCCGCCCGGCTTGCTGCGCCATAATGGGACGTCCGATTGTTGCATGGGACGCCCTCGGACCCATTTGGCGGACCGGAAACCGGCAGGAGTTGCTTCTTTATGTGTCGGGCGCCAACGGAACACGTGCGTCGCCACTGTCTGGGCCGGATTGGAGTCAATGCCGCGGCATCCTGAAAAACTGGTCGCCTGGGCGTTTGCGGCGGCCTTCGGGCTATCGCTGCTGCTTGGCGTGGTCTTACGCGATCAGATCGCCTGCACCATGGTCGAGGCGTCGGGGCTGACGGCGATCGCGCCGCATGTCTTCGCCGACGGGCCCGAGAGTGGCGACGCGGCAACCCTGGTCGAGCGCGCCAGTCAGCGTGTCGCCAGCGTCTTTGGCCCGTCGGGCGTCGAGCCTGTCGTAATCTTCAGCGACACGGGTTTCTGGCGGGGCGACGAGGATATGCGGACGATCGTGACGCCGTTTCGCGCCTGCATCGTGATCGGCCGCAAGGCGCGGAGCGTCGACGACATTGCGCGTGAGATGGCGCGCGCCGAGATCGCCCGGCGGGCTGGATTCTTGCCGCGTAGAGCGCAAATCCCCGCTTGGTTCGAGGAAGGCGCGGTGCGGCAAGTCGATCCGGTCGACGCGGCGGACGCTGGCAAGCTGACGAATGCGTCGTCGCTCGATCTCAGGAAATTCGCGACGCGCGACCAGTTCTTCAATGCGTCACAGGAGACGTTGGCCCTGCGCGAGGCCGCAGCGCGGCAGCAAGTCGCGCAAATGCTCGCTCCCGGCGGCGGCGCGAAGGCGCTGTACGCCAAACTGGAGGAAGTCCGTCAGGGCGCGAGTTTCGCACGCGTCTTCGAGAAGCCGGCGAAATCCGAAGCCGCTGAACCGCCGTTGAAGATGGAAGCGCCCGCGACGCATGAAAAACCAGATGCGCCAGTCAAATCCGATGCGGCCAAACCCTCGCCGCGCGCGCAGATTCCGAAGATTGACGAACCAGCGATCCCAGCCAAGCATCCCCAAGGAGAATCGCCTGATAAGGCGAAGTCCGTCGCGCCGACATCCCTGGCATCAAGCGCTTTGCAATCGGCAACTGTGGGTCCGGAGATGGCATCGCGCTGGCCCGAGCCGACGGGAGGCCAGCACCAGCCGATTGCCGGCAATCGATTCGAGACGGACATCCCGCGCGCCTATCCGATTGAGCCCCCGCGGATTGCGCAGGCGCCAAAATCCGAAGCCGGCAGCGCGCCTCCAGTGCGAGTACCCGCGCCGCGCCAAGTTTCGCAGGCCATTCGGCCCACGCCGGCAGCGCCCGATTTGCCGACAAGCGCATTGGCGTCGAAACATCGCGTTCGGCCGGTACAGCATTTCGCCGCGCGGAATTTTCCCGCCGCGAGATTTACCGTCGCGGCGACGCCTCGTCACGTCAGACCTATCGCCGCGAGCCCCGCATACGCCGATCGCACGCGCGAACACGAGACAAGAAGTCCGCATATCGAGATATTACACCCGCAGTGGTCGCAGCCTTCACCTGGCGGTCAGCAACCGCTGATCCTTTCGCGCCGATCGTTCGTCGAACCTCCGCTCTGGGGCAAATGGGCGCAGTCGGATGCGATTACCATGGCGCGTCACTGGCGGCGCATGGACACGCCGAATGGGCTGCTCTATCTAGCGCGCCAGCGAAAGAGCGGCTGGGTATGTTCGACAGACTTTATAAATGGATATTGTCTCTGTCGGAGAGCCGGCATGCGCCGTGGGCGCTAGCGGCCGTTGCCTTCGCCGAAAGCTCTTTCTTTCCGATTCCGCCCGATGTGATTCTCGCGCCGATGTCGTTGGCGAAACCGAGGCTCGCCTGGCGCTATGCGGCGATTTGCACGGTCGCCTCCGTCGTTGGCGGCATGCTCGGATATGCCATCGGGGCGCTGCTTTACGACACGCTTGGGCAATGGCTGATCCATCTTTACGGCTACGATCAGAGGATGGTCGCGCTGAAGGACACCTACGCGCATTGGGGCGCGCTGGTCATTCTCATCAAGGGCCTGACCCCGATCCCGTTCAAGCTCGTCACCATTGTCAGCGGGTTGCTTGGCTATAACTTCCCTCTGTTCGTACTGCTTTCGATCATCACGCGCGGCGGCAGGTTCTTCATTCTGGCGGCGGCGCTCAATCATTTCGGCGACCCCTTGCGCGTCGCGCTGGAGCGTCATTTCGCCGTATTTCTCGGGCTGATCCTCGTCACGATTGTCGCCGGATTTTATATCGCGGCGCGGATGTTTTAGGACCGATGCACGCAATGTTTCCCGACACTCGGCTGAAAAGCCTCACCGTCATCGCTATCATCGCCTTCGCGGCGATCGCCGGCGCGTGGATCTTCCAAGCTTACGGAATCGTCCCTTGCGAACTCTGTCTAAAGCAGCGCTTCGCTTATTACGCTGGCGTGCCGTTGGCCGTTGCGCTCGCGTTTGCGCAGTCGCGGCGCGGCGGTTCGCTTGTCACAATAGGGCTGATCGCGTTGGCGTTGATCTTCATCGCCACCGCGATCCTTGGCGTCTATCATTCCGGCGTCGAATGGGCGTTGTGGCAGGGGCCGACGGATTGCACCGGCGTCATCAAGGGTTCGCCCAACGTCGCCGATCTTTTGAAAGAGATTCAGACGACCAAGGTCGTGCGCTGCGACGAGGTCCAGTTGCGCATTCTTTGGCTTTCGCTCGCCAACTGGAACGTGCTGATCTCAGCCGCGCTCGCCGCCCTGGCCGGACGGGCGGCGCGCCAGTCAACCTGAAAATCCGTGAGTTTTCACTATTGCGGAGCCTTGCCGAGCGGCAGGCCGTTGACCTTCATCTGGCCGTCCGCGCCCATCTCGCCGACCCATGTCAGCGTGCCGTCGGCTTCCGTCTTGGCGAGGCCCTTGGCCATCGTCAAGCCGCCGAGCATCTGCGGCGAAGCGGCCGGTCCTATCGCCTTCAGCGCGGCGACGGTCTTGTCGAAATTGCGCATATGCACCGTCACCGCGCCGGTCGGTTTTTCACCCGAATAATTGATCTTGCCTTCGAACGCGATGTCGAGTTGCGGCGCGACGATGTGCGAAGGCGCAATGTCGATCAGCAGCGGCCCTTTGCCTTTCAATTTCGCCGTGACCTTTGGTTGATCCTCCGGCGAGACGACCGGCCCGTCGCCGGCCAGTTTCATGTCGTTGATCGCCTCGTTCGCGCCGCCCTGCAAATCGAAGCCGCTGACCTTGAAGCCAATGTCGACCGCGCTCGGCGTCAGCGCCGCATAGGCTGGCGGCACGAGGCCGGCGGGGAGCGCCAGGCCGTCGATGGCGAAATGTTCTTCAAATGAATTGTCGGCGCCGGAGCCGACCGCGCCAACGGCGCCCTTGCCATTCGCCACCTTGAACAACCCTTGCGGCGCCTCGACGGCGATCGTCTGCATCGCGAATGTCTCGTTGATCTTGAATGCGGCGGGCAGTGCGGCGCGCAGCAGATCCTTGAAGGCGGCTTCGTTGGCCGCGAGTTCAGGCCGGGTCGGATGCGCGACGGCGAACGCCCAGAGGTCGAGCAATGAATGGGTTTTCAAGCCATCCAGCGCGATGTCCACTGCGCCTTTGTCGACGTGAAGAGTTGCCTTGACGGGCTCGGCGTCGGGTTTGGCGTCGGCGCCGCCAGGCGTAATGTTGAACGCGCCGACGATATTGGCGAGGTCCTCGTGCACTGAACTCGTGACAGCGCCGCCGGCCGATGCTGCGCCGGTCCCGTTGGCGCTGACGCTGCCCAACTCGAATTTTTCCTCAACGCCGGGCGCCTTAACCTCGAAATGCCCGCTCGCAAGGCTGGCCTGAATTGTCTTGTACCAACCCAAAGCCGGATCATATAGCCCCGAGCTCTTGTAATCGGTCAAGCTGATCGAGCCGGCGCCGTCCTTCATATGAAAAGTCAAGGGCGGCATCGTGGCGCGATCATACCGCCACATGCCATCGTCCTGTTCGGTGAGTTCAATTTTAAGAACTGCCGGATCGTACGAGAAGCCGGCGGCTTTGAACGGCGCAGTCAGCGCGGCAAGATCGACGGCCATCGCATAATGCCCGCCCTCAGGCGTTACCGTGATCGCCGGCTGTGAACCCGCGGCCGGTTTGCCAACGTACTTTTCCAGCACCGCGCTGAGCTTCTTCGCGCCGTCCGGCGTCGCTGGCACATCGCCCGCGAAAGCGATGGCGGGGAATAACGACAAGGCCGAAGCCGTCAGCAGAGTCCGGCGCAAGGAATTGCGAGCGCGTTGTTGTTGCAGCATAGATTTCCCCTCAAGCGAGCCGCAAGATGCGGCGGCAGTTCGCAATTACGGTCTGGCCGCGTCATTCGCGCTAACCCACGCCGCAGCGGCGTGGGCCTGGTTGATAGCTGCGCAGGAAATAGTAGCGGGACTATTACAGCAAATTCCGAAATCGCGTAAGGGCGCCGCCGCGCGCCGATCAATGCGCCGGCAAGGCGGCCGGCGCGTTGCGCGGCAATTGCGCCCGCGTGACGCCCGCTTTCACCGCCGCCTGCACCTTCTCGAACGCCCGCACCTCGATCTGGCGCACGCGCTCACGCGAGACATTGAACTCGGTCGAAAGCTGTTCCAGCGTCACCGGGTCGTCGGCGAGGCGGCGGGCCTCGAAGATGCGCCGCTCGCGCGGGTTAAGCACGGTCAGCGCGCTCTTCAGCGCAGTCATCCGCAAGTCGCTCTCCTCGCGGTCGACCAGAGTGGATTCCTGGCTTTCGCTGCTATCGACCAGCCAATCCTGCCATTCGCCCTCGCCTTCGGCCCGCAGCGGCGCGTTGAGCGAAGCATCGCCGCCAAGCCGGCGGTTCATATCGACGACTTCCTTCTCCTGCACGCCGAGGCGCGTGGCGATCAGCTTGACATGTTCGGGGCGCAGATCGCCCTCTTCGAACGCCGATATCTTGCTCTTGGCCTTGCGCAGGTTGAAGAACAGCTTCTTCTGACTCGCGGTGGTGCCCATTTTGACTAGCGACCACGAGCGCAAGATGTATTCCTGAATCGAGGCGCGGATCCACCACATCGCATAGGTGGCGAGCTTGAAGCCTTTTTCCGGCTCGAAGCGCTTGACGGCCTGCATCAGGCCGACATTGCCTTCGGAAATGACTTCGCCGATCGGCAGGCCGTAGCCGCGATAGCCCATTGCGATCTTGGCGACGAGGCGCAGGTGTGAGGTGACGAGCTTGTGCGCCGCGTCGCGGTCGCCATGCTCGCGCCAGCTCTTGGCCAGCATGTATTCCTCGTTCGGCTCCAGCATGGGGAACCGTTTGATTTCAGCAAGGTAACGCGAAAGTCCGGATTCTCCGGAGATCATTGGTAAGGCGGCGGCCATCAGGTCCTCCTATGCGGATCCCCCAGAAAGGGCGGTCTCCGGCGGTCGCAGAGCGCACCGCGACGACATATATAGGATGTTGGACAATGGCTGAAAGAGGGCGCCACTACGGCGCAAGTGTTTCCGCGGATGAATTTTTGTTCATAATATCGTGGATAGTGCAGTTTCTGTTGTAAATAATCTTATAATACAAAATATATTGTGTTATCGCTGTCTTGGAGAGAAGGCCCTGGATCAGCTCGTGGCGTTTGTGGAGGAGGCTGGCGGCTGATCCAACTCAGGCGCCGGATGCCTGCTTCAGCGTTATCGCGAGCCGCATCAAATCCTCCGGCAGCGGGCTCTCGAACAACAGCTCTTCCCCCGTGATCGGATGCTCAAAACCCAGCCTGGCCGCATGCAGCGCCTGACGGTCCAGCGATTTCAACGCCGCCTGAGCCGGTGCCGAAAGCCGCGCGGCCTTGGTCTTGAAGCCCGCGCCGTAGACCGCGTCGCCAAGCAGGGGATGGCCGCTATGCGCGAGGTGGACGCGGATCTGATGCGTGCGCCCGGTTTCGAGCTGGCACGCGATGAGGCTCGCCGGTCCAAGCGTCTCGATGCGCCGCCAATGCGTGACGGCATGACGGCCGCGCTCCTCCTTGACCACCGCCATTTTCTCGCGGTGCTGCGGGTGGCGGCCAAGCGGCGCGTCGATGGTTCCCGAAGGCATAGGCATCGCATCCCATACAAACGCCAGATATTCACGCACCAGCGATCCCGTGCGGCCATGATCGGCGAACAGCGCGCTGAGGCCCTGGTGCGCCGCGTCGGTTTTGGCGACAACCAGCAGACCCGACGTGTCCTTGTCGAGCCGATGCACGATGCCGGGCCGCCGCACGCCGCCGACACCCGAAAGGCTCTTCCCGCAATGCGCGATCAGCGCGTTGACAAGGGTTCCCCCGGCATGGCCGGGGGCCGGATGGACGACGAGGCCCGCGGGCTTGTCGAGCACCAGCAAGTGCTCGTCCTCGAATACGATATTGAGCGGCATCGCTTCGCCAAGCACGGCCGATTCTTCCGCCGGCGGCGCATCGACTAGGATGCGCGCGCCCGCGCCCAGTTTTGTCGCGGCGTCGCGGATCACCACGCCGTCGACCAAAACGTGGCCGGCTTCGACCAGCGCCTTGAGCCGCGTACGCGACAACGCAAGCCGCCGTTCGGCGGCGATGCGGCCGAGATAGCGATCGAGCCGTTCGCCGGAATCCTCCGGCGCGACTTCAAAACTGATGAGCCCCGAGACCATAGTAAGCGGCGCGGAAGGTTCCGCCTTGAGCGGCGCTTCAGGCTCCGCGTCGGGCTGCAAACTCCAGGCGCGCTGTTTGGCTTTCGAGTTCAACTTCTGCGCCGCGTGCGCGTCGTCGTCGCGGTCGAGGGCGGCGCGACGAGTTTTCCGAGCGCGGCCTCGATCTGTTCGAGGTCCGGTCGCGCGCCAGCGTGATGCGCGTCGATCGCCCCGCGCATCGCCGCCAAATGCGACGGCTTGGAGCCGCAGCAACCGCCGATGATGCGCGCGCCCGCGTCGATCGCGAGGCCGGCATAGTGCGCCATCAATTCCGGCGTGCCGGAATAATGGATATGCGCGCCATGCCATTGCGGGACGCCGGCGTTGGCCTTGGCGATGACGATCGCGTTCGGCTGCGCTTGCGTCATCGCCAGCACCGACATCAGCAAGTCCGACGCGCCGACGCCGCAATTGGCGCCGAACGCGATCGGCCCGGGATCGAACGACGCGACGAGGTCGGCAAGCGCCTCGGGCGCGACGCCCATCATCGTCTTGCCCGCCGTGTCGAAACTGGCGGTGACGGTATAGGGCATGCCGAGCGAGCCCGCCGCCTTGGCCGCGGCGCGAATTTCCTCGGGCGCCGACATTGTCTCGATCCAGACGACATCCGCGCCGCCTTCTTTCAGGCCCTCGATCTGTTCGACGAAAACCGCGAACGCTTCGTCTTCGGTCAGTGGGCCGAGCGGCGCGAGGAGGTCGCCGGTGGGACCAACCGATCCGGCGACGACCACTGGCCGCCCCGCCCTGTCGGCGACGGCGCGGGCATTCCTGGCCGCGAGCCGATTGAGCTCGCGCGTGCGACCCTCAAGATTATGCAGCACCAGGCGGCGCCGATTGCCGCCAAAAGAGTTGGTCAGGATGATGTCGGCGCCGGCATCGACGAAGCTCTGATGCAGCGCCTGAATCCGGTCGGCGTGCGTGCCGTTCCAAAGCTCGGGATTGTCGCCCGACGTGAGCCCAACTTCGAATAAATTGGTGCCAGTCGCGCCGTCAGCGAGTAATGGACGGCCTCGGGCGAGCAGGGTTTGCAGCATGGGAGCCTCGAGCGGGGAAGAGGCGGCAGACTTATGCGGGTGCCAGGGTGAGCGCAAGGCTTGAGCCGCGCATGGTCAAGCGGGGGATCAACTCACGGATTTTAGTTGACCAAGAAACAGGGCGTCGATTGCGCAGCAGCCGGGCAAACGTATAGATGATTTTCGCGGTAGCTGCAGCGCTTTGGGGGGCAAAGCTGAATGGACGATAGCGTCTTGGTTTTGCTCGGCTTCCTCGCGGTCGCCGCTTTCTTGCTCGGCCCGATCGGGTTCTTCCTGGCGCTCGGAGCCCGCGCGCGGTTGAAAACGCTGGAAGCGCGGGTCGCCGTGCTCTCGACGCAAGCACGCCCCGCGGAGTCGGTCCAGAGCAGTCAAACGATCGCGCGCGATCTTGCAGGAGCGCCAGCGCGAGACAGTTACGAAGAAGCCGGCGACGCGATTGAGCCGATGCCGATGGCGCCCCTGCGCGTCGCCGCACCGGCGACATCGGCTTCCCAGCAAGCGCTGGAGGATACACCGCGGCCGGTCCTCGAGTCCGCGGAATCGGCACCATCGGCAAAGCTTCCCCTCGCGCCGCAGCCGCGCAAAGTCGGTATCGAGGAGCGGCTGGGCGCACACTGGGCGGTGATCGTCGGCGGCGTCGCGTTGGCGCTGGGCGCGTTGCTGTTGGTGAAATATTCGATCGATCAGGGATTTTTTGGTCCTGGCATGCGCATCGCGGCCGGGCTCACGCTGGGCGCCGTCCTTGTCGGCGCCGGCGAATATCTGCGCCGCAAACCACCCTTGGGCGAACAATCCAGTCAGGCCACGCCGATTCCGGCCGTGCTGACCGGTGCTGGGACAGTCGCCGCGTTCGGCTCGCTTTACGCTGCCCATGCGCTTTACGGATTCATCGGGCCCGGCGCGGCGTTTGTGCTGATGGGCGCGGTCGGCGTCGCGGCGATGTTTGCCGCCGCTTTGCACGGCCCGGCGCTCGCCGGCCTTGGCTTGCTCGGCGCCCTTGGCGCGCCGCTGCTGGTGAATTCGTCCGAACCCAATCCCTGGCCTGTCGTGCTGTACGTGGCGATCGTCTGCGCCGCCGCCTATGGGCTGGCGCGTTTGCGGCGCTGGCTATGGCTGGCGGTCGCCGCCGCGGCCGGCGCGGCGCTCTGGCAAGGCGTGTTCCTACTTGGCATCGATGGCGTCAACGGCAACGATTTCAATCTGGCCAGCCTCGTCCATCTTGTGATCGAATCGGCGCTGGTCATCGTCGCTTTCGCCATTGCTCCGCATCTGGCGACGCCCGAGGACGATCAGCGCACGGACATAACGGCTTCTGGAGCGGCGCTCGTCTGCTCGGCGCTCGCATGTATGACCATTGCCGCGGTCTCGGCACAGGCCGGGACCGGGCCGGGCTGGATCATCGCGGCGGCGCTGGTCGCGGCGATGCTCGCGCTGACCGGCGCGCGCCTGCCAGCCGCCGCTGTCGCCGCCGCTGGCTCTGGCGCCGTCATTCTCGCCGCGCTGGCAAGCTGGGGTTCAGTTAGAGGCCTGTTCATCAATCCGTATGCCTTCTTCGAAAGATCGTCGGCGCAGGAAAGCGCGAGCCTGTTCGTAAGTTTCGGCCTGATCGCGTCCCTCGCCCTGGGCGCATTGTGCGTGTGGCGGCTCCTCCAGCCCGTCCTAGTATCCTTCACGAAATCGGCGATCTACGCCGGCGCCGGCGTGCTGACGCCGCTTGCCGCGGTATCGCTGCTTTATCTGCGTCTCGCCAACCTCCAATCCAGCGCGAGTTTCGCGGCGACCGCAGCCGGCATTGGCGCCGTGATGGCTGTCGGAGCGGCAATATTCCATCGGCGACGGACATCGGATTCGCCGCCCGCGATCACCCTCGGTCTTGGCGCGCTAGCGGCCGGCGCAATCGCCGCGCTGTCGCTCGGCTTCGTCTTTGAAATGTCGGAGGGAACACTGACGGTCGCGCTGGCTCTGGCGGCGCTGGGCTCGGTCTATGTCGCCATACGCCTCGACATTCCCGCCTTGCGCTGGTGCGGCCTCGGGCTCGGCCTCGCCGTCGCCGGGCGCCTGCTCTACGAGCCGCGCATTATCGGCGACGGGTTGGGCAAGACGATCATCTTCAATTGGCTGCTGTTCGGCTACGGCGTCCCTGCGCTGGCTTTCGGGTTGGCTGCGCGCATGATGCGGCCCTCCGGCGAGGACGCGCCGATGCGCGTCGCGCAGATCTTGGCGATTCTGTGCAGCGCGCTGCTGCTGACATTTGAAATCCGCCACGCGCTCAATGACGGCGATCCGTTCGCAACATCGAGCGGCATGATCGAGCAAGGCCTGCTTGCCGTCGTCGGCATGCTGTTTTCGCTAGTGCTGATGGAGCTCAACGCCAGACGCTCCGACCCACTCTATCGCTACGCCTCCCTCGGTTTTGGCGCCCTGACGCTGGCGCAGGCGCTCGTCGGTCTGTTGTTGTGGGAAAATCCGTTCTTCACTCACGCGCCAATAGAAGGCGGCGGCGTGTTCAACGGCCTCATACTCGGCTATGGCCTGCCCGCCCTCGCGGCTCTCATCCTGGCGCGTCGCGCGCGCGGCCGGCTGCCGCAATGGCGACACACGGCGGCCTCGGTAACCAGCATGGTCTTGCTGTTCGCCTATCTCAATCTGGAATTGCGCCGGCTGTTCCAGGGGAGCCCGCTCATCGGTTTTTCACAAGGGACAGGCGATGGCGAATACTATGCCTATTCGGCGCTATGGCTCGCTTTGGGCATTCTGCTCTTTGCCTACGGGATTATCGCGGGGTCGAAGCCAGCGCGGCTCGCTTCGGCGGCTGTCGTATTGCTGACCGTCGCCAAGGTATTCCTGCTCGATCTCAACGGACTTGAAGGCGTATTACGGGCGCTATCTTTTCTGGGCCTCGGCGCCGCGCTCATTGGCATCGGTCTCGTCTACCAGAAGTTGGTGTTCGCGCCGCGGCCAGCTTCATAGGCTGTCAATCGCTTGATTCCTGCCGCCTCTTCCATTATCCCCCCGCCATCGATTTTCGGCCGACGACTTGGCCTCGCATTCTTGCGTTCAGGAATGTGTGCTGACGATCCTCCCCGCATCGATATTCAGCCGGCGCCCGACCGGACGCCAAGACGCAAACTACGACAAACGAGGAATGCTCCCATGGCTTCGGGAACGGTTAAGTGGTTCAACGGAACAAAAGGCTACGGTTTCATCGCGCCGGACGGCGGTGGGCCGGACGTGTTTGTCCATATCAGCGCGGTCGAGCAGGCCGGCCTGCGCGAGCTCAACGAGGGCCAGAAGGTCAATTACGAGATCGTCGCCGACAAGCGCACGGGCAAGTCCTCGGCGGGCAACCTGACCGTCGGCTGAAAAGCCCCGCTCTTTACAAGCGTCCATCGAGCCCCGGCGACAATGCCGGGGCTTTTGTTTATGAAGACGCTGGACTGGCGGGAGGGATTTTCGATGGCGGGCGCAGCGACAGCGGGTGAAACATTCCTCGGTCTCGACATCGGCACGTCCTCGGTCAAGGCGCTATTGATCGACGCTAGCCAGAAAGTTTTGGGCGAAGAGACCGCCGACCTCGAGGTCTCGCGCCCGCATCCGCAGTGGAGCGAACAAGACCCGGAGTCCTGGGTCGCCGGCATCCACAGCGCCGTCGCGGCGATCCGGCGGAAGGCGCCGGAAGCCTTCGCTGCTCTCGCGGGGATCGGACTTTCCGGCCAGATGCACGGCGCGGTGCTGCTCGATAGCGCCGACAAAGTGTTGCGGCCCGCTATTCTCTGGAACGATGGGCGCAGCTTCGCCGAATGCGCTGAACTCGAACGTAAGCTGCCGGATTTTCGCCGCCGCGCCGGCAATATCGCCATGCCCGGCTTCACCGCGCCCAAGCTGATGTGGGTGGCGAAGCACGAGCCGCAAATTTTTAAGCAAGTTGCGCACGTTCTGTTGCCGAAGGATCATGTGCGGCTGCGCCTCAGCGGCGAGCATGTTGGCGAAATGTCGGATGCCGCCGGCACGTTGTGGCTCGACATCGCCGACCGTCGCTGGGACAACGACCTGCTTGCCGCCAGCGGCATGAAGCAAAGCCAGATGCCGCGGCTTGTCGAAGGCTCTGCTGTTTCGGCCTATCTGTTGCCTGAGATCGCCGCGCAATGGGATCTTGCCGGGCGCAAAATTCCGATCGCCGGCGGAGCTGGCGACAACGCGGCGGCGGCGGTCGGGGTTGGCGCGGTCGCGCCGGGCGAAGGTTTTGTTTCGCTCGGGACATCGGGCGTGATTTTTGCGGTCACAGATCGCTACGTCAGCCTGCCCGAGCAGACCATGCACGCTTTCTGCCACGCGTTGCCCGGGCGCTGGCACGGCATGTCGGTGATGCTGTCGGCGGCGGCGTCGCTCGCCTGGATCGCCGGCATTCTTGGACGCAGCCACGATATCGCCGCGCTGGTCGACGAGGCCGAGGCTTTCGCCAAAGACAACGAAAAACTCGCCAACGCGCCGATCTTCCTGCCCTATCTCAGCGGCGAACGCACGCCCTACAACGATCCCGCCGCGACCGGCCTGTTCGCCGGTCTGCGCGCCGAACATGGTGCGGCGGCGCTGGTTTTTGCCGTCATGGAGGGCGTCGCATTCTCCTTCGCCGACGGGGCGGACGTGCTCGGCGCGGCGGGCGCGCGGCCAACCTCGACGCTGCTTGTCGGCGGGGGCGCGCGCAGCCGTTTCTGGGGCCAGATGATCGCCGATGTCACCGGCCTGACAATCGATCTGGCCGCCGGAGCGGAAGCCGGCGCGGCGCTCGGCGCGGCGCGGCTGGCAATGCTCGCGGCGGGAGCGGGCGACGAAGCGACGATCTGCACGCGACCGCCAATCCAAAGCAGCTTTATTCCCTCGGCGGAGCGCGGCGCGGCGCATGGGCCGCGACTCAAGCGTTACCGGGCGTTGTACGGCGCGGACAAGGCGACGCGTGGTTAAACTTGTCGCAATCGTTTAACGTTTTGGAAGGCGCGGCGCTCTAGACTGAACCCCTGATCAGTTGGAGTGCGCGCGATGCAATTTCTTACCTCGGTCTGGGCGCTGGTCCAGGATCGCTACCACACTGTGTTCAACAATGGCGCGCCCTACGGTCCGGTTTTCATGCTGGGCGCTTTGGCGATGGCCATTCTGTTCTATGTCGATAAGCGCCGCGCGCGCGGCCGCCGCATCAGCGTTTCCGGCTTCATCCGGACGATCTTCCCCGCCCGTATTTTCTGGCATCCCTCCTCCCGCCTCGACATGCGTCTGTGGTTCCTCAACACGCTGGTGTTCGCCACAGGCTATGGCATGCTGGCGCTAGGAACGCTTTTCTGGCGCGACGCGACGATGACGGGCCTGACGTCGCTGCTCGGCGCGCATAAGCCGACAGCTTGGCCGCTATGGACGATCGTCGCCATGGTGACAGTCTTCGAACTGCTGGCCTACGAGTTCGGCTACTGGTCCGCGCATTACGTCTTTCACGCAATCCCGGCGCTGTGGGAATTCCACAAGGTCCATCACTCCGCCGAGGTGATGACGACCTTTACGGAAATGCGCACGCATCCGGTTGAGATCATTTCGTTCATGAACGTTATCGCCCTCTTCACCGGCCTGGTGTTCGGCGTAATGACCTATGCGTTCGGACCCGGCGCCCAACAGTTCACATTGCTCAACCTCAACATCGGCCTGATGCTGTTCCTCATCACAATCGGCCATCTTCGTCATTCGCACCTGTGGATCGCCTTCACCGGACTGGCGGGACGCGTGATGCAGAGCCCGGCGCATCACCAGATCCATCACTCCGACCAGCCGCGCCATTTCAACAAGAATCTCGGCTTCGCGTTGGCGGTGTGGGACTGGGCGTTCGGCACGCTGTATGTGCCGGAGCAATACGAGAAAATCACCTTCGGCGTCGGCGCCGCGCATGTCGATTTCACCACAGTGGTCAAGAGTTACTTCCTGCCGTTCGTTCGCGCCGCGACGCAGGTTCGCAACTGGATTGCGCGTCCCCGCGCCCCGGCGCCGCAGAGCGATCCCGCGCCGGTCCCCGCGACCGCCCGACGCGCGTCATCGCAGCAGCGGGCGGCCTGACCGCTGTTTTCTGGATAGCCTTGCGCAAATCCGACGCTTGACGCGAGCGACGCGCGACGCGAACCTGCGTGGCGGCTTTTCGGTTCCCTGAAACGAGCGAGGCTCCATGCCCGTCGAAAAAGCGGCGCGCCGGCGCGGGGTCTTGCTCGTTCTGTTCGCCACCGTATTGTGGAGCTTGGCGGGCTATTTCACTCGCGTGCTCGGCCATCTCGATCTCTGGACGATTCTATCCGGGCGCGCGTTCTTCGGCGGCCTGTGCATTTCGGTGTGGGCCGTCGTGGAGTGGCGGCGAGGGCAACTTGGCCCGCGTCTCGGCTTCGGCCCGATGGCGCCTTTCATCATCGCGCTTTCCGCGACGGCGATTTCGTCCTATGTCGCCGCCGTCAAAACAACCACCGTCGCGGATGTGCTGGTCATTTACGCCACCTTGCCGTTCGTCGCGGCCGGGCTGGCTTTTCTCATCACCGGCGAGCGCTCGCCGCGCCGCACGATCATCGCCGCCGGCATGGCGTTATGCGGCGTTGCGATCATGATCGCTGGCGGCCTCGGCAATGGCCGCCTGCCAGGGCAGGGCCTCGCGATGGTGATGACGTTGGCGTTCGGTCTGATGGTGGTGCTGCAGCGGCGCAGTCCCGGCATGTCGATGACTTCAATCAATGCAACCGGAGCGCTCGTCGCATCGGCGTTCGCGTTCCACTTCTCGCCGCTGCCGCCGATCAGCGCCTATGATATCGCCATTCTTTTCCTGTTCGGCCTCACGACGATCTGCGTGGCGTTCGTCACCTTCATGGAAGGCGCGAAACGCATTCCCGCCGCCGAGGCCGGGTTGATCAGCATGCTCGATGTGGTGATCGGCCCGCTCTGGGTGTTCCTCGGCTTTGGCGAGAACCCCGGCCTGCCCGCCGTCATTGGCGGCGTGATCGTCGTCGCAGCGGTGCTCTGGCGCGTCGCGCCTGAACTTTCCCGTACAGGTCCGCCGGTTGACGCCAAAGCATGAGCCTGTGACGATCGGATCACGTCGGACAACAACAAGAGGCTGATATGGCGGAGGAAAAATTTGCGCTGGTTACCGGAGCCGGCGCCGGCATTGGCCGCGCCACCGCCCTGAAACTCAGCAAGGCCGGGTGGCACGTCGCGCTTACCGGTCGACGCGCTTCGTTGCTTGAAAAGACCGCCCGCGAAGTGGAAGCCACCGGCCGGCGCGCGCTGGCGCACGCTTGCGATGTCGGCGACCCCCTCGCGGTAAAGGCGCTGTTCGCCGATATCGCAGCCAGGTTCGGCCGGCTCGATCTTCTCTTCAACAACGCCGGCGCCGGCGCGCCCGCTGTGCCAATCGAAGACCTGACATTCGAGCAATGGAAGACGGTGGTCGACGTCAATCTCACCGGCGCGTTCCTGTGCGCGCAAGGCGCTATATCTCTGATGAAGAGCCAGAAGCCGATGGGCGGCCGCATCATCAATAACGGCTCGATCTCCGCCCATACGCCCCGGCCGTTTTCGGCGCCCTATACCGCAACGAAGCACGCGGTTTCCGGCCTGACGAAATCCATCGCGCTTGATGGGCGCAAATACGATATCGCCTGCGGTCAGATCGACATCGGCAACGCCCTCACCGACATGGCGCGCAAGATGACCAAGGGCGTGCCGCAAGCTGACGGATCGATCGCCACCGAACCGACGATCGACCCCGATCAGGTCGGCGACGCCATCGTCCACATGGCGGGCCTGCCGCTGTCGACCAACATCCTGACGATGACGATCATGGCGACGAAAATGCCGTATGTCGGGCGAGGCTAGGCGCCGTCCCGTCGCGCCAGCATCGCGGCAGCGATCAGCCGCTGAGTGTATTCCTGTTGCGGCCGCTCAAATATCTCCGGCGTCGCGCCGCGCTCGACCACGCGCCCGTCTTTCATCACCAATATCTCATCGGCCATCGCGCGGATAACAGCGAGATCGTGGCTGATAAAGACATAACTTAGTTGATGCGCGTTTTGCAGCATGCGCAATAACGCGAGAACTTCCTTCTGCACCGAGCGGTCGAGCGCCGATGTCGGCTCGTCCAGCACAAGCAGTTTCGGCTTGAGGATCATCGCGCGGGCGATGGCGATGCGCTGGCGTTGGCCGCCGGAAAACTCGTTCGGCGTGCGCCACCGCTTCTCCGGATCGAGGCCGACCTCCGCCAGCGCCCGCGCAGCCTCGGCATCGCGCTGGCGCGCGCTGAATTGCGGCGCGTGGACAAGCAAACCTTCGGAGACAATATCGCCGATGTTCATGCGCGGCGACAACGAGCCGAATGGGTCCTGAAACACGAGTTGCATCTGCCGGCGCAGCGGGCGCATCGCGCGCTGATCGAGCCGCTGGATGTCGATGCCCTGAACATTCAGTGCGCCCGCGCACGGCGTCAATCTTAGCAACGCGCGACCGAGTGTCGACTTGCCCGACCCCGATTCGCCGACGATCCCGAGCGTCTGCCCCTCGCGCAATGCGAGACTGACGCCGTCGACCGCGTGCAACGCGCGGGATCGTGAGAACACGCCGGATGACAAAGCAAATGTCACGCGAATATCGCGCGCGTCGAGCAATTTTGGCGCATCCAATGGCGGCGGCGCCTTGGCGCCGGCCGGCTCCGCATCGATCAGCGCGCGCGTATAGTCCGATTGCGGATTGGCCATCACCGCGGCGACATCGCCGCTCTCGACGATCTCGCCAGCTCGCATGACATAAACTCGGCTCGCATAGCGCCGGACCAGACCAAGATCGTGCGTGATCAGCAGCAGCGCCATGTTGAGCCGCTTTTGCAGATCGCGCAGCAGATCGAGAATCTGTGCTTGCACCGTGACGTCGAGCGCGGTCGTCGGCTCGTCGGCGATCAGCAGCGCCGGATTGTTGGCGATCGCCATCGCAATCATCACCCTCTGACGCTGTCCGCCGGACAATTGATGGGGATACGAGCGCACGCGCGATTCAGGTTCCGGGATGCCGACGAGCCTCAGCAACCCCACGGCGCGTTGGCGCGCGGCGCGCCTGGCGAGGCCGCCATGTTCCACCAGCGGCTCGGCGATCTGCGCGCCGATGGGAAACAACGGATCGAGCGAAGTCATCGGCTCCTGGAAGATCATCGTGATCCTCGAGCCGCGCACTTTGTCGAGCGCCGCTCGCGTGGCGCCGAGCAACTCACCGCCCTCGAAGATCACCGAACCACCAGCCTTGCCGTTGCGCGCGAGAAGGCCAATCGCCGCCAACGCCGTCTGCGATTTGCCTGAACCTGACTCGCCGACAATGGCAACGCTCTCGCCCGCCGCGATTTCGATGTCGATGCCGCAAACCGCTTCATGCGTCTCGCGCCCGCTGGAAAAGCTGACTTTCAGATTGCGGATGGCGAGCAGCGGCGCGGCCATGTCAGCGCTCCCTCGGATCGAGCGCGTCGCGCAATCCCTCGCCGACGAAATTGAGCGCGAAAAGAATCAGCGAAAGCAGCAGCGCCGGAAAGAACAACAATGCCGGCGCATCCTCGATGCCGCGCGCACCCTCCGAAACCAGCACGCCGAGGCTGGTCATCGGTTCCTGCACGCCGAGGCCGAGAAACGAGAGAAAGCTTTCGAGCAGGATGATTCTCGGCGCCAACAAAGTGAGATAGGCCAGCACCGGCCCGACAAGGTTCGGGATGATGTGGCGGCGCACGATGCCCGCCGCGCCGATCCCGAGCGCTTCCGCCGCCAGCACGAATTCCTGGCGCTTCAGGCTGAGCGTCTGGCCGCGCACGATACGCGCCATGTCGAGCCATTCGATCGCGCCGATCGCCACGAAAATCAGCACGAAGTGCCGGCCGAAAAACACGATGAGCAGGATGACGAAAAAGATGAACGGCAGGGCGTAGAGGATATCGACGATGCGCATCATCACCATGTCGATGCGCCCGCCAAGATAGCCCGCGCTGGCGCCCCAGCCGACGCCGATGGCGAGCGCGACGAACGAGGCGAGCAGGCCCACGAGCAACGAGACGCGACCGCCAATCATCAGCCGCACCAGCAGATCGCGGCCATTGCTATCGGCGCCGGCGAGAAACGTCACGTGTTTGATCGGCGCTCTGACAACGATACCTCGCCCCTCGTCGCTGCGCTCGACGACATCGGGTTTGCCGAACTGGCCCGAGCGCTCGAAATAGGCGAGCAGGCGATCGTCGATCGGGCGGGCGCTCTCAAGCGCGATGCGCGCAACATCGCCAGAAATGCTCACGTCCTTGACGCTTGCGTGCATGCGCGCCGCGACCGTCGCGATGACGTGGCGCGCTTCCTCCTCGCTGGGATGCGCGGTAACGGACGCCGGCGTCTTCACGTAGTCGGGATAGACGCGGTCATAGTCTTGCGACGAGACGAGCGGCCCGAAGATGCAAAACAAGGCGATCGCGATCAGCGCGATCAAGCCCGCCATCGCCGGCCGGTTGCGGCGAAATCTCTGCGCCGCCTGTCGCCACGGCGCGGGCGCGGGCGCCTGTTCACTCATGCCGCACGCGCGGGTCGATGAAGGCGTAGGCGAGATCGACGATCAGGTTCAGCGCCAGGATCAACGCCGCCACGACAATGACCGCCCCCATCACCAGCGTGTAGTCGCGATTGAGGGCGCCATCAATGAAATAGCGCCCGACGCCGGGGATGCCAAAAATGTTTTCAACGACCACCGAACCGGTCATCAGCGCCGCCGCCGCCGGGCCGATGTAGGAAACGACAGGGATGAGGGCCGCGCGCAAAGCGTGCTTGAGGATCACACGCGAGGGCAAGCCGTAGGCGCGCAATGTGCGGGCTGGATTGGCGTTGAGCGCCTCGATCATGGCGACGCGCGTCAGCCTAGAAACCGCCGCGATCTGCGGCAGGGCCAGCGTCACGATCGGCAGGATCAGATAGCGCGGCGCGCCGTCGCCCCAGCCGCCCACAGGCAGCCATTTCAGCGAAAGGCCGAATCCCAGTTGCAACAGCGGCGCGATGACGAAGTTGGGGATGGTCACGCCAATGCTGGCGCCCGCCATGACGAGTTGGTCGAGCGGACCGCGATAGCGCATCGCGGCGATCGCGCCAGCCGCGACGCCGATGACGAGCGCCAGAGCCAAAGCGGAGGCGCCGAGAAATGCCGAGATCGGCAACGCTTTGGCGAAGAGTTCGCTGACCGAAAAATCGCGCCAGTAGAAGCTGGGGCCGAGATCGCCATGGGCGAGGCTGGCGAGATAGCTGAGGTATTGCTTCCACAGTGGCTGATCGAGCTGATAGATGCGCTGCAAATTCTCCATCACTTTGGGATCAAGCGGGCGCGCCAGATTGAACGGGCCGCCCGGCGCGACGCGCATCAGGAAGAACGCGATGGTGACGACGAGAAACAGCGTGGGCGGAACAGACAGGAGACGCCGGACGATCATGCGTTGCATTGGGGTCCGTATTCCCTGTCGTCCCGGTCCCGAAACTGCGAGCGCGCCGAGGATTTTCGTAGCGGGAATAATGCCTCGACATGCTTCACATGTCGTTAATATTCCCTTTCACGGTTGACAACATTCTGCAGCGGCTCGCCGCGCTCGAACGCCCTGATCTGCCGGGCGATATAGCCCGCCACCGCATCCGGCTCGGAGATCGCCGCGTTGTGCGGGCTGATGCTGACTTTTGGATGCCTCCATAGCTGCGATGTCGAAGGCAGCGGTTCGACTTCAAACACGTCAAGCGACGCGCCTTTCAGGACGCCCGAATCGAGCGCCGCAACGATGTCCGTCTCGACCTGCAAACCGCCGCGCCCGGCGTTGATAAGGATGGGCCCACCGAGCTGCCCGCTCTGCGCGAGTTTGGCGAACAGCCGCGCGTTGAGCATACCGCGCGTCTCCCCGGTCAGGGGCAGCAGACAGACCAGGACGTCGGTGCGCACCAGTATCGCGTTGAGCCCGTCGAGGCCGTGATGGCAGGCGATGTCCTTGATCTGCCGCGGCGTGCGGCTCCAGCCGGCAACGTTGAAGCCGATCGCCGCGAGTTTGTGCGCGGAATCCTCGCCGAGTACGCCAAGGCCGAGAATGCCGACGCGCACATCTCGCGCGGAAGGCTGGGTTTCATCGTCGTCCCAGATGCGCTGCGCCTGCTGGCGATCGTAGCGCCGCTGCTGGCGATGGTGCATCAACACATGCAGCAGCACCCACTCGCTCATGCGATCGCGCAAATCCGGATCGACGACGCGCACGATCGGCGCATGCGGCAACAGCGGATCGCCGAACATATGATCGACGCCGGCGCCGAGCGAAAAAATCGCCTGCAAATTCGGCAGGCCGTCAAGCGCGCCCTGCGCATGACGCCAGCTGACGGCGTAGCGGATCGCGGCGCGATCCCGGACAGTTTCGGGCGTGGCAATCGCGTGGTACGGCAAGAGCGCTCGCATGCGCGCAATCCACGGCTGCGGATCCCAGCCGGTCACCGCCAGGAGAATGCTCACTTGCTGGTTCCGACGATGCGTTCGATCACCGCGTTGGCCCGCGCTGGCGGCGCATCGCCAATCTCGTACGCGGCGTTCAAGGCTCGCGCCGCTGCTTCGGCGCCGCTCTGGGTTCGCGCATGAACGAGCGCGAGAGGCGCGTCGCCCGAGACCGGCGCGCCAAGCCCGGCGAGGCGGGAAAAGCCAACGGAAGGATCGATGCTATCGCTAGCTCGCGCGCGCCCGCCGCCGAGCGAAACGACGGCGATGCCGATGGCGCGCGCGTCGATCCTTGTAACAAAACCGACGCGATCCGGCCTCGCGACAACGACGACTGGCGCGGCGGACAGAAGAGAATGCGCGCGCGATAGAAAATTGCTCGACCCGCCGAGCATCGCGATCATGCGCTCAAAGCGCTCCGCCGCCGCGCCGCTGGCAAGCGCCGCTTCAAGCTTGCGCGCTCCCGCGTCGGCACTTGCGGCAAGACCGCCGAGCGTCAGCAACTCCGCGCCAAGCGCCACCGTGACTTCATGCAATCTCGCGTCGCGATGTCTGGCTGTGAGATAGTCGACTGCGTTGGCGACTTCGAGCGCATTGCCCGCCGCGCTGGCGAGCGGTTCGTTCATATCGGTGATCAGCGATATCGTCGGAAGACCTGCGCCAGTTGCAACGCGGGCGAGGCTTTCGGCGAGTTCGCGCGCGTCTTGCAGCGTCGGCATGAAAGCGCCTGAACCGGTCTTCACATCCATCACGAGGCCCTGCAAACCTGCCGCGAGTTTCTTCGACAAGATAGACGCGGTGATGAGCGCGACGGATTCCACCGTGGCGGTGACGTCGCGAATTGCATAGAGCCGCTTGTCGGCGGGGGCGAGATCGGCGGTCTGGCCGACGATAGCGCAACCAGCTTCCGCTACTACGCGGCGGAACAGCGCGAGATCAGGCTGCGAGGCATAGCCGGAAATCGAATCGAGCTTGTCGAGCGTACCGCCGGTGTGACCAAGGCCCCTCCCCGAAATCATCGGGACGAATGCGCCGCAGGCGGCCAGCATCGGCGCCAGCATCAGGCTGACATTGTCGCCGACGCCGCCGGTCGAATGCTTGTCGAGAATCGGGCCGGGAAGGTTGGCCTCGCGCCAGTCCACCACGGCCCCAGAGCGCATCATCGCGCGCGTCAACGCGACGCGCTCGTCGATATCCATGCCGCGAAACAACACCGCCATTGCGAAGGCGGCGGCCTGTCCTTCGCTCACCGCGCCCGACGTAAGGCCGTCGATGAATTCGACGATTTCCGCGTCGCTCAGAACATGACCGTCACGCTTCTTGCGGATGATTTCCTGCGGCAACATCAGCGCTGCGCCTCGCTGGCTTGCGGGTGGCGCGCGATGAAGCCGCGCAGCAATTGCTTGAAGCGCTGCGAGCCCATCAACGCGACTTCCTTGGTCTCGTGATGACTGGGGTCGCCGCCTGAAAGACCGGCGGCGAAATTGGTGACGAGCGATACGGCGACGCAGCGCAACCCGTGCAAGCGGCCAAGCAGAACTTCGGGCACTGTCGACATGCCCACCAGGTCCGCGCCGAGAATCTTCGCCGCGCGAATTTCGGCGGGTGTTTCGAACGAGGGGCCCGAGAACCACATGTAGACGCCTTCGTGCAGGTCGATCCCGGCAGCTTTCGCCGCCTCTTTCAACAGTCCGCGAAACTGCGGATCGTAGGCTTGCGTGAGCGGCACAAAGCGATCATCCGAGGCAAGGCCGATCAGTGGATTGGCGCCGGCGAAATTGATGTGATCGGTGATCGCCACAAGCGCTGGTGGCGCCCAATGCGTATGCAATCCGCCGGCAGCGTTAGTGAGGAACAGCGTCTCGCCGCCGAGTTGCTTGAACGTGTCGATCGCGCAGGACATCGCGCCGGCATCGCCGCGTTCATAGTAGTGGCTTCGTCCCTGAAACAGCGCGACGCGCCGCCCTTCCAGCAGACCTACGACGAGGCGGCCCTCGTGACCCGAGACGGTGGGGACGGGAAAGCCGGGAATGTCGGCGTAGGGAATCGAGATAGATTTCTCGACTTCATCGGCGAGGGAGCCGAGGCCTGAGCCAAGAACGATTCCGAGCGAGGGAAGCGTGTCTAGACCGCGTTTGTGGAGAGCGTCAATCGCGGCGTCGGGGCTGGCGGGCATCGGAAGGTTCCTGTTGACGAGGACGAAGCGTATCAGGTCGGCAACGCGACCGACAATCGCACGCCTGAATGACATGCGGCGCCTGAGTCGCCTCGCGCGAGAGTCTGACCGCTCCTCCTGCTCACCCCAAATTCAATTCCTTGAAAAAGTCGTTCCCCTTGTCGTCGATCACTGTGAAAGCCGGGAAATTCTCGACTTCTATGCGCCAGATCGCTTCCATTCCAAGCTCGGGATATTCGAGCACTTCCACTTTGCGGATGCAGTCGAGCGCGAGGCGCGCGGCGGGGCCGCCGATGGAGCCGAGATAAAAGCCGCCGTGCTTGGCGCAGGCTTCGCGCACTTGGCGCGAGCGGTTGCCCTTGGCCAGCATCACCATCGAACCGCCGGCGGCCTGAAACTGGTCGACATAGGAATCCATGCGGCCGGCGGTGGTTGGGCCGAACGAGCCGGAGGCGTAGCCAACCGGCGTCTTGGCGGGGCCGGCGTAATAGACCGGGTGGTTCTTGAGATAGTCGGGCATCGGTTCGCCGCGCTCCAGCCGCTCGCGGATTTTCGCGTGCGCGGAATCGCGCGCGACGATCATCGGCCCGGTCAGCGCGAGGCGCGTGCGGATCGGGTGCTGCGAAAGCTGTGCCAGAATCTCGCGCATCGGCTGCGTGAGATCGATGCGCACGACCGGGCCGCCAAGCGTTGCTTCGTCGACATGCGGCAGGAAGCGCGCGGGATCGCGCTCGAGTTCCTCAAGGAACACGCCGTCGCGAGTGATCTTGCCGAGCGCCTGACGATCCGCCGAGCATGACACGCCAAGGCCGATCGGCAGCGACGCGCCGTGGCGCGGCAGGCGGATGACGCGCACATCATGGCAGAAATACTTGCCGCCAAATTGCGCGCCGACGCCGAGATTTTGCGTCAGCTTGTGGATCTCCGCCTCCATCGCCAGATCGCGGAACGCATGCGCGTCGGCGCCGCCCTCCGTGGGAAGCGTATCGAGATAGCGCGTCGAAGCGAGCTTCACCGTCTTCATCGTCTGCTCGGCGCTGGTGCCGCCGATGACGATGGCGAGGTGATAGGGCGGGCACGCCGCCGTGCCCAAGGTGAGGATTTTCTCCTTAAGGAAAGCGATCATGCGGTCGTGCGTGAGGATCGACGGCGTCGCCTGATATAAGAAGCTCTTGTTGGCCGAGCCGCCGCCCTTGGCGACGAACAGGAATTTATACGCATCCTCGCCCTCGGCGGCGATTTCGATCTGCGCCGGCAGATTGTCGCCGGTGTTCTTTTCCTCGAACATCGAGAGCGCGGCGACCTGACTGTAGCGCAGGTTTTTGATGCGATAGGCGTCGCCGATGCCCTGCGCGATCGCCGCCTCGTCGTCGCCTTCGGTCCACACCAGCCGGCCCTTCTTGGCGTTGACGATGGCGGTGCCGGTGTCCTGACACATCGGCAGCACGCCGCCCGCCGCGATGTTGGCGTTCTTCAACAGGTCGTAGGCGACGAAGCGATCGTTGGCGGTCGCCTCGGGGTCGTCGATGATCTCAGCCAGTTGCTTGAGGTGGCCAGGGCGCAGGAGATGGTTGATATCGATCATCGCTTGTTCGGCGAGCAGGCGGATCGCTTCGGATTCGACAACCAGAATTTCGTGGCCCAACGCCTTCTCGACGCGCACGCCCTTGTCGGTAAGTTTGCGCCACGGCGTCGAATCGGCGCCGAGCTGGAAGAGCGGGCGATAGGCGTAAGTCATGCGACAATCCGGGAAAGCTTTTGAGGGATTTCAATGGGCTGAGTGTACTTTTTCCGCGCATGCCGCGCTGGCGTCGGTTGGCTGCGGCGGCGACCCCGAGCAGCGCCCATCACTATCGGGGCAGGCCAGCGACTTGTCGAGACAGCGGGAGAGACCGCTATTTGTACATATTATAAATGTACATCATTGTTTGCGGCGCGGTGGTGAGCGTTATGCCGCGCTCACCCCCGCCCCGCAATCACCTCCGCGATCGCCAGCGTCCTTTGCGCCATCTGAGCATGCAGCCGCTCGATCATGCGCCCGTTCAACTGCACGACGCCCTTGCCGCTGTTCTCGGGCGCCTCGAACGCCGCGATGATGGCGCGGGCGTTGTCGATCTCGGCCTGTTCGGGCGAAAATACCGCGTTGCAAATCTCGATTTGGCCGGGGTGGATCAGCGTCTTGCCATCAAAGCCCATGTCGCGGCCCTGTTCGCATTCGGCCTTGAAGCTTTCGAGATTGCCAAGGTCGTTGTAAACGCCGTCGATGATGTCGCAGCCATGGGCGCGCGCCGCGGCGACGCAGGTCGCCATCCACGGGATCATCGAACCGCGCCCCGGCGTGAGCCGGGCGCGGGTTTCCTTGGCGAGATCGTTGAGGCCCATGACAAGGGCTTCGAGGCGGGACGCCGGATCGGCCGCCGTCGCGGCGATCGATCCGGCGTGCAGGATCGCCAGCGGCGTCTCCATCATCGCCCAGAGTTTTACGCTATCGGCATCCCCCGCTTCGCGCAGCGCCCGCGCCGCCTGCATGATTGTCCCGCCGCTATCGACCTTTGGCAGCAAAATCGCGTCCGGCCGCGCGGCGATGGCGGCGGCAAGATCGTCCTCGCCCCACGGCGTCTGGGCGCTATTGACGCGGATCACCACTTGCCTGCCGCCAAATCCGCCCTCGCGCACGGCCGCCACGACCTGTTCGCGCGCCAAAACCTTGGCGTCGGGGGCGACGGAATCTTCCAGATCGAGAATGATCGCATCGGCGGGCAAATTGCGCGCCTTGGCGATAGCGCGGGCGTTGGAGCCCGGCATGTAAAGCACGCTGCGGCGCGGGCGCGGGGGCATGATCGTCTCCTCGGAGTGCGCGAATGGTTTTGTGCGGTGCAATATAAGTAGGGGAGTTGGCGGCGCGGCGCAATGGCGGAGGGGCGCAGCGACGGGGGCGGCGGACTGGCCGTTAGTCTAGAGTGGTCAGGGTTTGACGCTTGGCGTCGGATCGCGCCGGCGCCACGCGACGGGTTTCGAGCTAAAAGCGGACGTTCTGCACCACCGCTTCGACGGCGGGCGCTGACGCAAATCGGAATTAGCGCGGCAGTGCATTGACCTTGACGGCGGCGCGCATGAACAGGTCCACGTGTTGTTCCTGATGTCGCCAGATCGACTTGGTAGTTTCGGGCCGCTATATTGGGGAAATGTTTCATCATCCTTCATTTACTGCACCGCCTATAAACTTCGATCTAATCGAACCGGTACCATCTATGGGGCCGTACAAACCCTGTTGGTGCAGATCAGGAAAGAAGTACAAATGGTGCCATTTCCGTCGTGAACAACAAACGCCCGTCAATATTTACGAGGTTGAGGCTCGGGTGTTTAGCGAGCTTCACGAGGGTTATTGTTCTTATCCCTATCCCGCCAAAGATGCTTGCAGCTCCACTATCTCGAAGGCTCATACTGTTCAGAGAAAAGGAGGCCTCGCCGCGATCGCTGAGGACGGACACGTCCTGACCGTAAAGCCCGCGATGAAAGACCTGATTCAGACCGATGGAAACCCGTCACCGCGCAAAATTGGCGTAGGAAAGGCGTCAGTTTTTCCGGGGTTTTGCAGTAAACACGATGCGGTCGTCTTCAAGCCTATCGAGGGTAAAACCTTGCCGCTCAACAGCGACACCGCGTTTCTGTTTTCGTACCGCGCAATCGCCTACGAACGGTTCTCAAAGGAGGCGCAACTCAGAGGAACCCTTATCCAGAGCGAGATGGACCGAGGACACCCCTTCTTCAAGCAGGCGCTGATACAGACACATTTGAATGCCATGCTTACGGGCATCAAAATAGGTATGCAGGATGTCGATAGGTGGAAGAAGGAATTTGACGACCGGCTGCTGTCGGGAAGCCGCGACGGCTTCAATTTCCTAGCGATCAAATTTGACCGGGTACTACCGGTCGTGGCTTGTAGCGCTTTCCATCCTGAATTCGACTTTCAAGGCAACCCGCTGCAGAGGCTGGGGCGGTACGGGGTAGACTTCGATCATATAACGCTCACGGTCACAGCGTTCGAAGGGCACACGATCGCGGTGCTCGGCTGGATCGGAAGCAGCGACGGCCCTGCGAGGGCTCTGGCTATCTCTTATCTTAAGGTAGACGACGATCGAAAGGCCGATGCATTAATACGCCTTCTGTTCGTTCAGACCGATAATGTGTTTATTCGACCAAGCTGGTGGGACACTCTACCGCACGATGGTCGGAAGGCATTTAATGCGCTTACTTTGAGCGGAACGACGATGCGAATGCGCACTCGTCAAGACTTAGAGCCTGACTCGAAATTCATGCCGCAGGCATTTTTAGTGAAATCGGCCCACAGCGTCGGCCCGAAATTGCTCAAACTGACCCGATCGTGGC
>JAYUFK010000329.1:0-3354 GCA_043739325.1 Methylocapsa sp.
GGAGTGAAGTCTACCGATTTGCGGTCCGCGCGGATGCTGCTTTCAAGTGAAATGTCTTGAAGGGGGACGAAAGCATCGTCGGGGAGGCCAAACAGGCGCTTGAGCGGCGTGGATGCGGGGACTGACGCGCCAAGCGAGCCTTCCAGCGTCGCGTTGTCGATGAGACGCCCGTTGAATTTGAGCGAGGCTTTGCCGATTTCTAGGGACGCCGAGGCCGCTGAGCCAAGGCCGTCCGCCTTTGGCGCAAGCTGGTCCAAGGAAAGCCCGATGCTCAAAGGCTCGTCGCGCCACGTTGCGTGAAAATTCGCGCTCAGCGGACTGGCGGGCCCCGAGAAATTCAGCGAGCCATCGACGTCCTCAATCAGGGCGTCGATCTGCCGGGCGGCGCTGACGACGTGGATGAGGCCTTGGCCAATTGTTAGCTCGGGGGGCCAGTGCGAGCCGGCGCCGGCTTCGAACGACGCGGCAAGATCAGCCGGTTCAGCGTCGAGATCGATGAAAGCGGTCGGTTGGCGCAATGTCGCGCCGGTAAATTCCAACCGTCCCGACAACAGAGGCAACAGCGCGAGGCGAAAGTCCGCGCGCGGCGACGTCATCACCGGCGCGCCGGTCCGCCCGTCCCATTCGGCATCGACAAGATGGAGCGCCGGGAACGGCAAAAGCGAGAGCGAGGCTCGTCCCGGTCCGCGCATGAAAATTCCGCCGGGCCAATCGCGCGCGCCCGCCTCAGCCGCCACACGGGCCGAGGCCAGCGGCCAACGATAAAATCCGCCCGCTGCCAACACGACCGCCGCGGCGATCGCCGCGACCCATCTGAAGCGATGTTTCATCCCTCTCGTTCCGATCGACAGAACGCCCCGATCATGTTCGACTTGAATGAGCGAGTACAGGAATTCTCGTTTGAATTCCCGGGCGTCAACCGCAAAGTTTTACTGCTGGCGAAGGGTTCCGCCCTGACGGGCGCGCAAAGGGGTTCCGGATCGCTCCGCAAGCGGCGACGCATTCCTTGTATTTCTTCGAGAGCGGTCAGTTGGGAATGGGCTGGTCAGACACGGCAAAACCTGTCGCGTTGTCGCGAGGCGCTGAGATATAGGCGGTCGTAGTCAGTCTTGTTGGCGCCAGCAACAGTGTATCCTTCACATTTTTGAGCGGGAGTAGCGCGACACGCTCCATCGCCATGAGGGTGTTTCGCTGAGCGCTCGGCATCGACGCACGCGCAAGGGTTGTGAAGTTCGACTGAACATAGGGGAGGCGGTTGGCGCCCTGAAACACGCGAAAGCCGCGGGCGGTCATGACCGAGTCGCCCTTTCGAAGCGTGAAGTCGCGCAACAGCGAATAGTTCGCACCGATCACCCGATGGCAGGTGCAGGAATTGTCGGAGGTCTGGCGATGGCGAAACGCCACCGGCAGGGCAGTGTATGGCGCGCCCCTGATCGAGGACGCTTCTTCAATTTTGTCCGACCCGGCAGGCTCAATGTAGAGCGCGGTCTGCGCGTCCGGACACAGGCCCGCGCAATCAGCTTCGTGGCTGGCAAGACTCGAATTGCCGCCGACGGGTCCGACCGGAAAGAAAAACCCGTCGCACAGCCGCACGCAGACCGAGCGGCGCGGCTGTTGGCCGGCGGCGAGAATTTCGCCGCGCGTTGCGTCGTCGAGTTTACCTTGAACGGCGACGCCGGTTCGCTTCTGCTTACGTTTTACCAGCAGTTCGAGCGCCGCGTGGCCGTCTCCTTGCGGCATTGCGTAAATGTCGGGCGCGTATTGAGACGCGGCAGGGGGATTGAACGCATGAAATAGAGCGGAGAATACGTCGGTTTCGCTGGCCGCGTTTCCCGGACCGCTCGTCCCGGCAACTAGAAATCCCGCGACCGCGAGCGTTGCTCCGGTCACGAACGCCACAAGCATTCGTCTTGAAGAGCGCCGCCCCTCAAAGGCCGCGACAGGGGGAATGGCGGCGGCACACGCCGCAGGCGCAAACGGAACAATGCGGCCAGACATAGGACGCTCCAAGACGCTCGCAAAAGACAAATTTAAAATGTAATGGCGCAAGCAATTCTTAAGACGTTATTTACATCTTGGGCGCGAAGCAACTCAATATCCGAGCCGTGCTAGTCGTGGCGCAAAATGCTTTCTGCGCTCATCCTACGCGCCGCGTCGCCGGCGCAGGCGATACTGATCGGTGACGACGGCGGCGATGATGACAGCGCCCTTGATGATCTCCTGATAGTGGGCATCGACGTTGAGAAACGTGAAGCCGGACGTCAGAATTCCCAAAATGACTGTTCCGATCACGGTGCCGGTCATGCGCCCGACCCCGCCCGCGAGCGACGTGCCGCCGATGACCGCGGCGGCGATCGCGTCGAGTTCAAAGCCCACGCCGACGCCGGCCTGTCCGCTGATGGCGCGCGCGGTATGGACGATTCCCGCCAGGCCGGAAAGTCCGGCCGCAAGCGTATACACAATGATGATATGCCGCTCGACATTGATGCCCGAGACTCGCGCGGCAAGCGGGTTGGCGCCGATGGCGTAGGTAAACTTGCCGTAACGCGTGTAGCGCAAGGCGACGTGGAAAATCGCCGCGACGACAAGGAAAATGATGACCGGCCACCAGCCGACGCCAATCTCCGCATAGGAATCCTCGAGATTGCCGATCGGCTGGCCGTTCGTATACCAGTCGGCGATGCCGCGCGCCGAGACCATCATGCCCAGCGTCGCGATGAAGGGCGGAATCTTTGTCCAGGCGATCAACGAACCGTTGATCGCGCCGGCGAGCAAGCCGGTCAGCAAGCCGGCGGCGACAGGAAAGAACGGATTGAGGCCGGTCAGGGCAGGATAGATCGCGTGCGAAACACCCTCCGTCTGCGCCAGGCTCGCCGCGATCATCGCCGCCATACCGACGATCGAACCCGAGGAAAGGTCGATGCCGCCCATGATAATGATCTGCGTCACTCCCACCGCGATGATGCCGATCACCGACTCCTGCAGGATCATGATTTTGAGACGAAGCGGATTGGCGATGAAGCTCTGCCCGACAACGATCCAGCCCAGCACTTCGAACAGCAGCATCATGCCGATCATCACGCCCAGAATGCTGAGTTCCGGCGGCAGGCGGCGGCGGGGCGCGGAAACTATCTCCGCGGGTGCGGCGTTTGATGCTTGCTGGTTGGCCACTTGAATGTCCTGTCGTCTTGGCGCGCATTTATTGCGACGCGAGTTCCATGATCCTGACCTGCGTCGCGTCTTCGCGCTCAACGATGCCGGTCATGCGGCCTTCGTGCATCACCAGCACCCGGTCGCTCATTCCCAGAACTTCGGGGAGTTCGGATGAAATCATCAGCACGGCGACGCCTTGCC